>DASWDV010000001.1:0-1645 GCA_036395075.1 Gemmatimonadaceae bacterium
ACCATAATAGTTGGCGAATACCGTGTTCTCGGCCGAGAGTGCCTGAGGGTCGGTGCCTGCCTCTTTGATTGTTGGAACGGTGCTCGTCGTGGTCGGAAGCAGAAGGACATCGATGTCCTTGAATGTACGACCGGCGATAGCCTTGCGGTCAGCCGCGATGTTGTCGAGCCCGGACGCCGGATCGCGAAACGGGACAGCAACGTTCGTCATCGAGAAGCCGAGCCCGCGAATCTTTTCGACCGCGTGCTCGAACGCATTCATGACATCTTCCTCAGCTCTGAAATTGTCGCCTACTCCAACCCGAAGATTTCGATCCATCGCGAGCTCGTGAAAGTAAGATCTGGCCGCGCCGTCACGCCGTGTCGCGAGCACATCGAGAATCAATGCCACATCTTCGACAGTGCGCGCCGTGATGCCGGGTGAATTGAACCAGCGAATCATCTCACCAGGATCCTGCTCGCCCTCGAGAATGCCGCTGGCGTCGATGAGTCCGTAAGTGGACTTCAAGCCAACTACGCCGCAGCACGCGGCGGGCAGCCGACAGGATCCGATCGCGTCCGTATCCAATGTGCCATAGCACATCCCGCTCGCAACAGCCGCCGCTGATCCAGCCGACGATCCACCCGGGATGTACTGATCATTCCACGGGTTATGGACCGGCCCGAAATAGCTGTCGAGACCGGTCGTCCCCATGCCCAACCGGTGCATGTTGGTTTTCCCGATTATGACCGCGCCGGCGTCCTTGAGTCTGGCGACGCCAATCGCATCCTTAGCGGGCACACGATCTTTGAGATGCTCGTCGGCCGCGGTCGTCCTGATGCCCGCGGTATCGTAGAAGTCCTTGATCGCCACCGGAATGCCGTGCAGCGGACCGCGCCATCTCCCCGCTTTGATTTCCTCTTCGGCGACTCTGGCCTGCGCCAGCGCCTCGTCGGCCAATACGGTAATGAAGGCGTTGAGCGTTGGGTTGAGACGTTCGATCCGCTCGAGGCAGGCCCTCACGACCTCTGATGGCGACAGTTCTCGTGTCTGCACACGTGGGTAGGTCGAAGCGAGGTCTGCGACCTCATTCTCTATGACTGCACTGTGAATCGGGGCCATCATTCCTCCTGATACGATTTGTTCCGGGTTTTATCGGCACTCGACTACGGTCCTTCAGATCTGCCAATTGCTTGCCGCTGGACCGGCGCCACCACCGTTACTTCGCCGCCAGAACGCTCGGCGGCGACAGAATTGCACGAATCTCCGCGAAACGGAGAAAGGCTTATGAGCTACCATCGTTTCGCTCTTGCAGGCGCTTGGTTGACAAGCGTCGCCATCCTCTCGGGCTGCACGTCACGGCCAATGGTGAGGTCGCAAGTCGTTCCGCTCACCGTGAATGCCGGGGACTGGCCAGGCTACAACCGCACTCTGGCCGGTGACCGATTCTCACCACTCGCGGAGATCAACACCGGGAACGTCGCGCAGTTGCGAACGATATGCAGCTACACGCTGCCCGAGGCGACTTCGCTGCAAACCGGACCAATCGTCGTGGGCGGCACGATGTTCTTCACGACAGATACCATCTCTTACGCCATCGACGCGAGCAACTGCGCCGAGAAGTGGCGGTCGGTGCGGCACAGCGAGACGCCCAGCGCTCTCGGCG
>DASWDV010000002.1:0-1599 GCA_036395075.1 Gemmatimonadaceae bacterium
CGAAGCAGCGGTGGCAACATTTCGAATCGCCAGATGATCGTCCGTCTGCCCCCGGCCGATCAGCAGGCCGAATGCGAACGACGCCGCGAGCGAGAGCAGCAGCAGGACAAAAGCCACAAAAGCCTGTCCGGCCGTGAGTGAAATCTCGTAATGCGATTGGTCGTCGGTGAGAACGTCTTCCATCACACCCTCCCTGTCCAGTTAGGAAGTTAGGAAGTTGGGAAGTGGAAAAACGAAGCTTCCCGACTTCCCAACTTCCTAACGCGCCGCCGATGGCGGCGCCGCTGCATTCCAGTTTGTGTGATACACGACCCCGTTGTCAAAGTACACGGCCGAGGCGCCGCCGTCGGATTTGGGATAAATCCAGACCGAGTAAACGCGGCCGTTCTGGACGACCTGCTTGATCCAGTCCTCACGCGGCAGTCCGACAAGTTTTCGGACGTCGTCTTCCTTCATGCCGCCGTGCACGTTAGCGAACGCGGTGATCGAGACGAAGCGGCGGCTCTCGGCATTGGCGATGCGCTGATTCGCGTCCTGGTTCATCGGATCGAGTTGTACCGCCGCGCGATAAAACTCGAGCGCTTTGTCATAGCGCGACAAGAGATCCATGTACTCGTCGCCCATCATGATCTTCTCGCGCGCGAGCAGCTTCGCGGCGCGCTCGTCGTGCGTGCGATCGTGGTACTCCTTCACTTTGTCGATGAATGCCGCGTAGTTCGGTTCGAGCTTGCGCTGCGTCTCGAGCGTCATCTCGATCATCTGCTTGCGCGACGCGTCCGCCGGCGGCGCCGGCTGCGCCTTGCGCACCGACTCGATCCACGAGTAGTCGCTCGTGATCTGCCCCCACTCGCGATCGTTGGGCTGGGTGGGCGGGCCGGACGCGCAGGAAACGAACAGTAACGCGATCACCAGGGCTTGGCGCATTCGAGGTTATTGTAACTTGGCTCTGAATTAAGAATTTCGAATGAAGAATGAAGAATTGAGAATCACGTCAGCCCGATTCTTACTTCTTCATTCGAAATTCGACATTCTTCATTCTTCGGCCTATCTTTTCACCTTCTGCACCATGGCGATGACGTCCTTCTCCAGCGACGTGCCTCCGAACTCACTCTTCACTTCGAGGATCCATCCGTACAGCAGCTCGTGAAGAACCGTGTGGACGACGAGGCCCTGGTTCTCTGAGCCCGAGGAGATCAGGTTGTTGAGCAGTTGATCGAAGTCGACGCGGCCTTCGTTCACCATGTTCATGCCGCTGAGGTACGGCAGCGTGTCGGGCGAAAGATGCAGCACGACGCGATCGATGAAGTCGTAGATGTGGTCGCCGATCTTCTGAAAGACGAGCGCGAAGATCGCCTGGTACGCGGTGTTGTAGCGCTCCACGAGCGCGGCGAGCTCGTACTCGCTCTCCTCCGCTGCTTTCGTCTCCACGACCGCGGCGCCTTCCGCGTCCTGAATCAGATTCACGGTGAGCAGTCCCCAGATGGTCTTGCAGCTCGTGAAATTCGAGAGGTAGCTGTGCGCGACGATGTCTTCGATCTTCGTCGGCTCGCTCACGAGATTGAAAACGTGGTTCTCTTCTTCGTTCAGTTCCAGCGCGTA
>DASWDV010000003.1:0-6238 GCA_036395075.1 Gemmatimonadaceae bacterium
TCACCTGGGCGTGGCCACGCAGATAGGCTGACGGGCTCGCCCGGTTGAATACGAGCGAGTAGGGCGACACTGTTTCAGATGGATCGTACGCGTGCGCGGCCGCGTCCAGCTTCGTGTAAGGAACACCCCGCCTGTCCAGTTCGGCGAAAAGCGGCCGAAACCAGTCCGGGTGCTCGTAGTAGATCGCTATCGGGCCGTCAGGTGTTGCCGGCATTTCATCCCCTGCTATTGAGTCAAAAGGAACGACCGAAAAAGAAAAAGGCCCGCGTCGCCGGGCCTTGGAACCTTGTCGAATGGAATCACGCGGTCAAGGCGTCGTCGGTTGACCGCCGGGTGACACTTGAGACCGCGTTTCACGCCCTTCTCCCAACGGGCACAGGTTTGGCTTAGCATCAAGTCATGGATTCGCGCACTCCAATCCGCCTGCCAACCCGCGACGTCGTACGCGTTCTCTCGCTCATCTTTGGTTTCTACATTCTGGTGCGCCTGCTCTGGATCGCGCACCCCGTTGTCTTCCTCTTCTTCCTCGGGGTTCTTTTCGGACTGCCATTGGCGCAGGGAGCCGACTGGCTCGAGAAGCGGCGGGTACCGCGCGTGATCGGCGTTGCGGTCATCCTGACTGCCTTTCTCGGGCTGCTGACAGGCGCCGGCGCCTGGATGGCGCCCATACTTCGGGCACAATCGCGCGAGCTCCAGCAACAACTACCCGAAGCGATGGACAAGATCGACGCCTGGTTGGGACACCGCGCAAACGGAGTTCTCGGGATCCTGTTCAACGAAGAGAGCATCAGCGACAGCGCGCGCGTTGCCGCGACGCAGCGCCCGGTACGTCCGTCCGATTCAGTCCGCTCGGTAACTACTATCACGGATTCAACTCGCGCCGACATCGCGGGGCCGATAGCCCCGGGAACAGTAGTCCAGAGGACCGCCACTCGCAGCGACGAAGTCGTCGTCGGAGGAAACCTTCGCCGCGAGATCACCAGCCAGTTCCGCGGCGCGCAGCACTCATTCCTTCGCGTACTCACGTCGACTTTCGCGGTGTCGGGTGCGTTTCTGTTGGTGCTCTTCATTGCCGCCTACATCGGCGTCGAGCCGAAACTCTACCACGGTGGAATGCTGCAGCTCGTTCCGCTCCGCGAGCGCGAGCGCGCGGCGCTGACGATGACGCGCCTCGCCACTACGCTCCGTCGTTGGCTGGTCACTCAGCTCATTGCAATGCTCGTGATCGGCGCGGTGACGACGTTCTTCCTGCTGGCGATTCACGTGAAGGCAGCGCTGCCGCTGGGAATCCTCGCCGGGATCTCGAAATTCATCCCGATCGTGGGCTCGATCTTCGCGGCGATTCCGGCGATCGCGATGGCGTTCATCGATTCGCCGCACAAGGCATTGGTCGTCGCCCTCGGATATTTCGTGATCCAGTTTGTCGAGAACCACCTCCTGGTACCCATCCTGATGAAGCACGGCGTGAATCTTCCCCCTGCGCTGACGCTAGGCATTCAGGCGTTGATGTCGCTCCTCTTCGGCTTCCTCGGACTCCTGGTGGCAGTGCCGCTGCTCGCGGCGATTCTTACGATCGCCCGCACTATGAACGGAGGTGCAATAGTGCCGAGCGCAGGTGACGAGTCGCTGCCGTTTCCGTCAGACAGCGCAATGATGCATCGAATACCGGAGTAGCGATGTGGAGCGCGGAGTGGCGGTACGCACCGTCGCGTGTTTATACTCCAAGCCTACAAAGATTCACCCGCTCCGCTGTCACACCGAATACACTCCAGTCGTGATCGACGACAGTGAGGACCCGAGGAGATTTCATGATTCGTAATGCAAGTCGATTTCTGCTGGTCGTGTGTCTCGCCATTCCCGGTGTCGTGCGCGCGCAGGCGCCGTGGCGTCGCGTGTACAAGGACGGCGACGTCACCGTCATCTTCGACACCGCCACTGTGGCGCTCCAGTCGCCCGGCACCTGGACAACGGTGACGAGCTGGGACTACACGCGACCGCGCGTACTGGAGAACAAGAAGCAGTACAACCGGCTCGTCGAGAAGGCGTACGTCCGCTGCTCGCCTGTAAGGGTGAAAAGAGTTCGGAGTACCGTTTATTGGGCGAACAACGTTCTGGTCAGAGACGAAGGTGAGGTTGATCCGCGCGACCAGGCTCACATGGTTTGGGATCGTCCCAAAGTCGGCACGGCGGGCAAGACCGCCTTCGAATCCGTGTGCGGGATTCTTACAAGAAGAGCGGGTGTGAAAGCGATCGCGGCGCCGTCGGCGGAAGCATCAACCAAGTCGGCGCCGAAGAAAGCAACAGCGAAGAAGGTCGTCAAAAAGAGCACCTGACAGCGATCATGGCCTGACAACTTCGGTCGTCAGCGATGGTGGAAAAGAGGAGGGCGCGGATTAAATCCGCGCCTTTTTTTCAGCCCTTCGGGACCTATGGATTCGCATCTCTGAACGTGTCCCCAAGAGCTCTGCAGTTGGCCGGATTCGAAGCTCTGCAGTTGCGGGGAGCCGCCTAGGAAACGCCGCCAGAAAAATGGCCTACGGATGAGCCGGAAAGCGTTGCGATTCCATGCCAAACGCTTGAAATAGACGAGCCGAAAAAACGGCTCCAATGGCAAGGTGGTTGCTCTATAAAAGGGTGTATTTCAAGGGGAGCTTTCAATGATCATGCAGCTTCTGGAATCAAAAAAACCCGACAAAAAAGGACGGCCCCTCGGGGGCACCATCCTTAGCATAATATTGCACTCGCTCATCATCTTTCTCGCGGTCTTCGCCACGGCTCGAGCCGGCACGCGCAAGACGGAAAAGACGAGGGAGGAGAAGGTCAACTTCGTGAAGGTTAAGAAGGACGAGCCGCCTCCGCCCAAGAAGGAGCCGCCCCCGCCCAAGGAAGCTCCGAAACCGAAGCCCAAGACTCCGGCCCCGCCGAAGGTCGTGAACCTGCCCCAGCTGCCGAAGGAAGTCGCTCCGGCACCACCGAAGGGGTTCAAGGTCCTTCCGCCGCCGGTCACCATTCCGACGAACCTTCCGTCGATCGACCTTTCAAAGGCGGTAACGAACGAGAATGACTTCAGCGGAAAGGGCGTCGCGGGCGGCTCGGCCGATGGCGTAAAGGGTGGCACCGGGAAAGAGGGCGACACCGGAAAATCGGCGGGCGTCAAGGCCAAGGACGACGACAACCACGGACCGTACACGGAGTCCCAGGTGGAGAAGCAGGTCGAGAAAATCGGCGGCGAGGCACCTGAGTACCCTACGGCGCTCCGGGAATCGGGCGTCGAGGGCTCCGTGCTCGCGCAGTTTGTTGTGAACCAGAGTGGCCGGTATGAGTCGGGCACTCTCAAGATCCTGAGCTCCAGCAATCCGGCGTTCAGTGCCGCCGTGAAGGACGCGCTCCCCCGTATGAAATTCTCGGCGGCGCAGATCGGGGGCAGGAAAGTTGAGCAACTCGTTCAGATGCCGTTCCAGTTCCATATCACACACTGACGAGTGACCCGGTCGAGTAAAGCCGCGGGGGGATTTTCCTCCGCGGCTTTGCGTTGCCCGGAATCGGGAAAGGCGAGGCGGTGTACCATTGGAGGATCCGATAGATTGAATCGCTCATGAACCGTCGCAACCTATTCGTTGGGGCGCTGGCGTTATGCGCCCTCGCTCCAGCCCTGCAATCGCAAAATCGAAATCCTTCGCCGCCCGGCCGACCCAAGCCGCAGAAGCCGCTCGACGTGCCGCCCGCCGTCGTCGTGCTTCAGGTCGACACGACCGAGGGTGACTCCATACGCACGATAATCCAGCGCGACTTCGACTACGGCGACCGGATTCAGCCGCTCATTCTCGACAGCACCACGCTCGCCGACATTTGGCAACCGGGCCAAAAGCGGATCAACTTCTCGCCGCTCGCGCAGACGCGCGCAAACTTCGTAGTGCGGGCCCGACCAACTGCATCGGGACTTCACGTCGAGGTGTACGACGTGCCGCAGGGCCAGTTGCGCCAGCAGGATTATTTCCGTCTGCCGAGGATACCGGCCAACAGGCTGGGCGCGATCCGCGACTCTCTGTCGACAACTCTGGGAAGAAAAGCCGATGAGACGATCGCCGCGCTGGCCGCAGACTCCGCCGCGCGTGACAGCCTCGAGCGGGCAGCGCTCAAGCCCGTCACGCTTAAGACCACGCGCGATCGCGCCAATGCTCGTCGCGCGCAGGCAACGCGCGATTCACTTTCGCGCGAGCTCGATCGCCGCGATGTTCTGCTTCGCGCGACTGCCGTGCAGGACACCATTCACTTCGACTCGGTATTTGCGCGATTTGCGGCTAAGGATTCGATCGTGCGTGACTCCCTCGCCCGCGAGCGCCGCCTGGGGATTCACATCGTCAGCGACGAGGTCGAGCGGTGGCTCACCGGAACCAGAGGGATCGCGGCGACGCGGATCGTTTTCATCGAAGGAACGAGGCTCAAGCTCGTCGACAGTGACGGCGCAAACGAGCGCACGCTGCCGACAGCAGGCGCGGCACTATCGCCGGCGTGGCACCCGTCTGGTCGCTACATCGTCTACGCCGATGCTGACGACCGCGGGACGCGCATCGCGCAATTCGATCTGCGCACCATGCGGCCGCGTTTGCTGTCGGCGTCGAACCGCGGGCTCAACATCACACCCGTCTACACAAAGGACGGAAAGAACATCGTGTGGGCATGGGGGGGGGTGTTGGGGGATTCGCCGGCCGAATTGATGCTCGCGGGTGCGAGCGGTGACGACAGCGTGGCAGTGCCATTCGTGGGCCGAACCGGATTCGAGACGACCTCCCCCAGCTTCAGCCCGGACGGAAAGCAAATCGTGTTCATGTCGCCGCGTCCTCTCACGCCCCAACTCTACACGATGAACGTCGATGGCACCGGCCTGCGACTGCTCACTCCGGTCGTGGCGGGAAAGCGAAGCTATCGCACCGGCGCCGACTGGTCGCCGAAAGGGGACCTGATCGCTTATCAACAGCAGAACGGCGATTTCCAGGTGTGGACGATCGGCGTGAAAGATCGCGTGATGAAGCAGCTGACGTTTGAGGGCGAGAACGAGGATCCGTCGTGGGCTCCCGACGGCCGTCATTTATCGATCACCCGCCGCCTCGGCGCGATCGGTGACCAGCGCAATATCTGGATCCTCGATGAGCGCACCGGCCGACTGCGGCAGCTGACCCAATCAGGAGATGCGCGACTCTCCGATTGGTCGCCGCCGTTGAAGCCCAATTAGCAACGGTAACGTGCCGCGCTGCCGCTCGTATATACCGTAGCAGACACGATCAACGTCAGAGGACCATGACCACAGCCGCGGTAAGGCCGGTTTCAGCGCGCTACGATGCGACCATTTCAGTCCCGCCATCCCAGCCGACGCGCGAGCGTCTGATCTCCCTCGACGTCTTCCGCGGTCTCACGATCGCGGGAATGTTGCTCGTGAATAATCCAGGAACGTGGAGCGCGATTTTCCCGCCGCTGGAGCATGCGGAGTGGAACGGATGGACGCCGACCGATCTGATATTTCCGTTCTTCCTTTTCATCGTCGGCATCACTACCCACCTCTCGCTCTCGGCACGACGCGCGCGTGGAGACGACGACTCCGCAATCGTCAAGCAGATCCTCCGCCGCGGGATCGTCATCTACTTGCTCGGCCTGGCAATGGCGATGGTGCCTTTCTACCAATGGGGCACTATCACAGCGATTCCGAATGCGACGGCGTGGGATCGGATCATTTACAGGATCGAGCACGTCCGGATTCTCGGTGTGCTGCCAAGGATCGGTATCGTTTACATCTGTGCGGCACTGCTCACGCTCAAGACGACGCTCAAGCAGCAGATCGTCATCATCGCCGCGCTGTTATACGGTTACTGGTTCGCGATGACGTTGATTCCCGTGCCCGGTCAAGGGGAGATCGGCGCGCTCCTGCTCCACACGAAGGACAGAAACCTCGCCGCGTACCTCGACCGATTGATTCTCGGTACGAATCACATCTGGACTGGCGGCGTGACATTCGATCCGGAAGGTCCATTGTCCACGATCCCCGCGATCGCGACGGCGATGCTCGGCGTCATCGCCGGCCGGTGGATCGCCCTCAAGGAGAAACCGCTGCTCGAAAGAGTCTGCGCTCTATTTGTCGCAGGCTCGATCGGGATGGTGCTCGGGCTGATGTGGAATTGGGCGTTCCCGATCAACAAGAGCCTTTGGACCAGCTCCTACGTGCTCTTTACAGCGGGCATGGCTT
>DASWDV010000004.1:0-6545 GCA_036395075.1 Gemmatimonadaceae bacterium
GTGCGCAGATTCAGCGTCACTACTTTGCCGATTGCGCGCATGTCGTAGTTCAACGGACCGTATTCCGTGCTCAAATTCGAGACGCGGACTCCCGGATCATCTCTCACCCACTCGTCGCGAACGCCGGCGCCGATGACGAGACTGCTGTCGCTCTCCCGCTCGTATGCAAGCATGTCGAGGAAGCTTCGGATGTAATCGCTTCCCACCCAGGTGTGCGGCATGTCCCCGATGAACTTTGGCGTCCTCGGGTCATGGTAAACGACTTCCGCCCACTGATGCCACGCTGCCGGGCGTTGGCCCTGAAAGAAAAAGTCGAGCAGCTCATGCGCCCTTGCTCTCTGACCCAGTTGGATGTTCACCCCGACCGTTCGTAGCTCGTAGGGCGTATACGCGTCCCACGGCTTCACGCCCGCCGTTCGCAGGCGCGCTTCCTGGAAATACTTATCGAACGTGCGATTCAGCAGCGGGCCAGGAAGACGACCCGCTTCCCCGCCGGGACTCACCGCAATCGTGGTCGAGGTCGCGTCGAAATCGGCAAGCTCCACTGAGCCGGGGATGTAGTCGATTTTCCGCGTGATCACCACTTGGCGAATCGACTCGAACAAGTTGGCGCGGAAGCTGTTCCTGATCTGCGCGAACTGCGCGGCTTCGGACTTCCCCAGCTCTTTCGCGATGAACGCTGCGTCCTTGAAGCCCCTCAGCGCGAAGAAATCGTCCCAGTAGGAATGCATCGGTTTCGCGCTGTATCCTTCGTGGCTTATGGACTGCGGCAATAACCCATAGAACGGCTTCATAGCGGGAACGGTGTACGCCGCCGTCATCCTCTCATGCCGAAGCGAATCCATATATGCCACGGCCTTCGCGACGTGCGGCCACATCTTCTCCAGCTCCGCCTTGTCGCCGGTGTGCCGGTAATACTCGGCCACCAGATAAATGAACTCGCCGTGACTGTCGTTCTCGGGTACTGGCGTCGCGCCATGCTCGTCGACGCAACAAGGGACCTTTCCATTATCGTACTGGTAGGTCGCGTACCAATCGATGAAGTCCTTCACATCCTTGTCGTGGCCGAGCCGCAGCAACGCCGTCGATGTGAGAGATCCGTCCCGAATCCACGAGCGAGAATAGCTGCGCGAACCAGGCTGGATCGCGGGCCCATCGCGATTGATCAGGATGTCGGCGAGCTGAGCGCGCATCGTTTGCGTGTACCGCGCTGCCGGCGGCGGAAGCGTGATGCTGACGGGGCCCAGCTTGGTTCGCCATTCAGCGCTGGTCTGCTCGAGCTGTGACGAAACCGCGCGCTCCCCCTGACCGGGAAACAACGTGATGCCTGGCGCGCTAGCCGCGGATCTCTCCGGCACTGCTCCCGGTTGAGGCGCGACGACCTGCGTTGGCGCCGCGACGTAACCGCTCCGCGCCGCGGAAAGCAGCTGCGCGAGATTGAGATCGCCACCGTGAAGCGGAACCGCGATGTCGATCGGACTCGACGTCGCGTGCGGGCCGAGCTCGAGCTGATAGGCGAATGCAGCCGAGGCGTGTCCGGTTGGATCGGTTACGGAGGCGGAGACGGGAAGCTTGCCCGCGCGAAGCCAATCGACAATGTTGCCGTCGTCGAACGTCACGGCGCCAAATCCACTAGGCGACGCAAGCGAGCGCACGAACTTGTTGCCGCTGATGCGAGCGGAGGAGCCTTGCAGTGAGATCGAATCGACGCGGGCCACGCCACCCGGAAGATTCAAAAACTGCCACGGCGGATTCACCTGGAATGGCCTGAGCGCGAGATAGAGCGTCAGCTTCTTGTAGCTCCTAGAATTGTTAGTGACACGGTAGCGCGCGTAGAGTACCGATGAATCGACCGGACCCGCCGCGAACGGACTGATCGTGAGGTCGATGTCGTTGGTGCTCCACACTACCTGCGGGAGTGGTAATGATTCGGAATTGGACGCGACCGATGTCTTCGCATCGTTCCACGTGACGAGCTTGCCGTCGGTGAAAAGAAGTGGCTCGATCGAGAACTGCCCGCGTCCTACCTCGATCATCCCGTCTTCACTGACGAGGGCCTCGGCGCTGTCGCGATCGACGCCGATGACGGTCCAGTACGATTGCTCGCCCAGAAACGGCCGCGGATAATTCCCGCGCGGCGCTTCCCTGGCAATTGAGCGAAAGAAATCGTTTTCGCTGGCGGCCCAGTCGAGCGGCTTGATCGCGATGTCGCGAATGCCATAACCGTTGCCGGTCTCCGGCGATATTAGAACCAGCCGCACGAACCGCGCATCGCTCTCCGGCAAGTACAGGTAATCGCGGAACAGTGGCGACGTCGCGATCGTCGTCCTGCTCGATGAAGACGGGACCTGCGCGTAAGGCGAGAGCGATGTTCGGTGGACGGTGTAGAGCGTGCGCCAGCTCTGCTTGTCCGGGGACGCTTGCACGCTGTAGAAGCTGGCGCGCCTACCCGGATCCCATGTGATCACCAGTCCGCCGAATTCCCGGCGCGCGAGGAAATCGATGTCGATCGTCTCCGCACCGGTTGGGACGGAACCCGCCGGGATTGGAGTAGCGCTCGCTGATGGCGGGGCCACCCGCAACGGCGCGCTTCGCCATGGGCTCGTTTGATCCGCGTCAAACGCCCGACCGATCTCATAGCCTGACGCCTGCGACGATGCGCTTACACTCGGCGCGGGATAATAACGCGTTTCGGTGCTGAGGGGTGTAAGGGCGAGATCGTCGAGCCAGATGCTTCCCTTCCCGCCCGAGCCGGCGGTGATCGCAATCTCGATCGCCGCGACACGCTTCAGCTCCTTGTCGCTGGTCGGCCCCCATGCAAAAGAGATCTGCCGTTTTTTGCGCGTGATCGTTGTCCAGTCTTTCGGGAATTGGAAGTTCGGATTGTTGGACCACCACACGTTGTCGCCAGTGGAATCGATAAGCTTGAACTCGAGCGTGTTGGTCGGCGCCTGTCCCTTGATGGCGAAAGAGAACTCGTAGTTCGCCGGCAGCGGCAAAATCAGCGGTCGATGGATGACCCCATAACCACCGTGTCCGTGGAAATCGAAATCGACGCGCATCGCGCCGCCGTGTAGTCCGTTCGGATCCGGATGAACCGAGATCTCGACTCCCTCAGCCGGAATCGTCGTCCACTGCGTCACTGAATCGAAGGAGTCCAGTACTATAGTAGGGACGGCTGTTTGCGACGCCGGCGCGGTAACGGGAACCGCCGGAATGATTGTGGGAATCGGCGTTGGCCTGGGCGGATTCGATGGTGGCGTGTTCGTAGTTGGCGTTTGCGCTCCTACCCGCAACGCAACGATGCCGCATCCCACCCAAGTCATCCAACCACGCTTCATCCCCGCTCCCCATAAATGATGTAACAGCCGACTCAACTCCACGATGAAGACCGAAGCTCCAAGCTAAAATGCTAAATAGCTAACAGCTCCCCGCTTATTTACCCCTGTGGCCAGCTAGGCGCGAATCTGTACGCCGAGACGCTTCTATCCTTTAACCGACCCGGCCATGACCCCCTGGATGTAGTACCTCTGCAGAAAAAGAAACATCGCCAATACCGGAATCACGGTAAGCACCGACCCAGCCATCATCAGCTCGGTATCCATGACGTGCTCGCCGGAAAGATTCGCAAGCGCGACCGGCAGCGTGTAGTGCGCCTCATCGCTCAGCACGATCAATGGCCACATGAAATCGTTCCACGTCGCGAGGAACGTCCAGATCGCCAGCGTCGCCAGAATCGGAAGAATCCCCGGCACCACGACCGACCAGTAAATCCGTAGCTCCGACGCGCCATCGATTCGCGCCGCATCGAGCATGTCGTCCGGAATCGATAACGCGTATTGTCGAATGAGAAAGATCCCGAAGATGCTCGCCATCCCCGGAATGATTACGCCCCAGTAGGTGTTGATGAGATGCAGATTCTTCATCAGCAGAAACAGTGGCAGCATCGCTACCTGTACGGGGAGCACGAGACCGAGTGAGAGAATGCGAAAGGCTCGGTCGCGTCCGCGAAATCGGAGCTTGGCGAACGCATAGCCGGCCATCGAGTTGATCACCAGCGAGATCGAGGTCACGGTCAACGCGATCAGCGCACTGTTGAAGAGGTAGCGTCCGAGATTCAGTCGAGTGAAGAGGTCGCGGTAGTGAAGAAAAGTGAACTTCGTGGGAATGAGATGCGGCGGGTAGGTGCTGGCTTCCCCCGTCGGCATGAATGACGCCGACAACATCCAGAGCATCGGCAACAGCGCGATCAGCGCGCCAATGACAAGCAACGCGTACAGCACGACCTGCGAGATACGCCGCCTGGTGCGCGCCGACCCAAGCCCGCCGCCCCCAGCTGGCCCGCCGCCCTCAGCCGGCCCGCCGACGGCCCCCGGCCGGTAGTCTTCAGTTGTAGTTGTTATCCTCGGATTGGCTCGGGACACTTAAGAGTGCTCTCTCTGTAGCCGGAACTGAACCAGCGTCGCGATCAGGATGACGATGAACAGAACGAACGCAATCGAAGCAGCGTACCCCATGCGCCACCACCTGAAGCCTTCTTCGTACATCATCAGTACGACACTCGTCGTCGCGCGCAGCGGTCCGCCATTCGTCATCACGTACGGCTCGGAGAAAAGCTGGAAGTAGCCGATCATCGTGATGACGCTCACGAAGAGAAGCGTCGGACCGAGCAGTGGCAGCGTTACCGCAAAGAAGCGGCGCATCGGCCCCGCGCCATCGATCTCCGCCGCGTCGTAGAGATCCTGCGGAATCGCCTGCAGTCCGGCGATGAAGATCAGCATGTTGTAGCCGAAGTTCTTCCACACTGACATCAGTATGATTGCCGGCATTGCCCAGTGTGGATTGCCGAGCCAGTCGATCGGCGCGATGCCGAGGTGTGCGAGACCGTAGTTGAGCAATCCGTAACGGGTGTGATAGAGATAGCGCCACACGATCGCCACGGCGACGAGCGTCGTAACGAAGGGCGTGAAGTAGACCGTGCGGAAAAAGCTCTTGAAGCGAACCAGCCTGGCGTTGAGAAGGAGGGCGGCGCCGAGCGAGACGGCGATCGTCAGCGGGCCACCGACGACCGCGAAGTAGAGAGTATTCTTGAGCGCCTGCCAGAACTCCGGCGCGTGAAACAGCTTGACGTAGTTGGCGAGCCCGACGAAGCGGGTAGTGGGCGGATTGGCGATCGCGTAGATGTCGAAGTCGGTGACGCTCAGAACGAGCGACGCCAAAACGGGCAGAAAAAAGAAAACGAAGATCAGAACGAGCGCCGGCGCGAGGAAGAACCAGGCTGCTCTGCCGACGTCTGATGGCGATCGCACGGCCGACATCGTGGCCATTATCTTTGACCTTGCGCCAGGAGATACCGTCTCTTCTCGAGCATTGCGTTCACGTCCTGATCGAGCGACGCCAAAGTCTGATCAACGGTCTTGGCCTTCCGAATCGCCTGCTCACCATGCTCGAAGATCGTGGTCGCGATCTCTTCCCATTCCGGCACCTGCGGCAGCGGCATCACTCGCTCGAGCTGGTCGCGGAATGCCCTCGTGTACTTGTTGTTCGCGAACGTCGTATCCTGCCACGCCGCCTTCCTCGGCGGCAGATCGCCGGTGAGCACGTAAAACTGTAGCTGTATGGCGGGCCGGGACATGTATTCCATCAGCAGCCACGCTTCCTTCTTGTGCTGCGACGCTGCGAACAGCGAAAGACTCGATCCGAGCGCCAGGGACACTCCCGGCCCGTTGATACCAGGCATTGACGCCGTCATCCACTTTTTCTGCGTGGTCGAATCGAGACGGTTCTTGAATTCTCCGATGTACCACGGCCCGGAGATGTACATGGCGATGTTACCGCGCTCGAATTCCTGGAAGAGATTGGAGACCTGCGAGCTCGAGACGGGTGAGGCGAAACCTTGTCGGTAGAGGCCGACGTAGAAATCGAATCCCTTTCTGAATGCGGGCTGCTCGAAGGCACCGTAACGGCCGCCGTCTCGCAGGATCGGCGAGCCGGCCTCGAGCGCAAACATCGTCGGCTGGGGCCACTCATTGGTGGGCATCAGTAACGGAAACTGTTTATCCGACATCTGCGATTTCATTTTCTTCATCGCCGCGGTCCAATCGGCCCACGTCTTCGGGAACTCCTTGTAGCCAGCTTTGGCGAGAAGATCGGAGCGGTAGAAGATGAGGCGAGTATCGACGTACCACGGAATGCCGTACGTCTTCCCGTTGACGACGTTGGTCTTCCAGATGCCGGAGAAGAAATCGTCGCGTCTGATTTCCTTCGACCGATCGGCGAAGCTGTCGAGTGGCGCCAGCGAATTGAGCGCGACGAACTCAGGCACCCAGGTATTGCCGAGCATGGCGATGTCGGGCGTCGCGTCGCCGACGTACGCGGTTAACATTTTCTCGTGCGCCGCGGTCCAGGGTATCTGCTGGACCTCGACCTGGATGTCGGTGTGCTCTTTCTCAAATCCTGGGATGAGCTGCGAGAGAACTTCGCCCTCCCGCCCCATCGCCCAAATGCGCAGAGTAGTCTTGTTACCGGCGGACGCGGAAGAACAC
>DASWDV010000005.1:0-12016 GCA_036395075.1 Gemmatimonadaceae bacterium
ACAAAGTTATGGGTCGAAGCGAATCCGCGTCGCGTCGAGCTCGTTCGACTCCTCGAGTCAGTTCTCGCCAACGTAGCACACGAGGACATCCACGACTTCGATGTCGAGGGCGCGCTCGGAAAAGTGAAGGCGCGATTTGACCACTCCGATGTGATTCCTCTTCGGCCTCGCGTGCAATCGCCGGGTCGGCCAATCCTGTTCCCATTTCTCAGAGTCGCCGCCGCCGCTGTCATCATCTTTGGCGCGACGATTATCTGGCAAAACATGCGTAGATCCCGCCTCGATGGAGGCGAGCAAACGTTTGCGACATCCGTCGGTGAGCGCCGACAGATCACCCTGAGGGACGGCACCAAGGTTGTGCTCGGCCCAACCAGCAGACTTGTGGTCGCTGGACCCGGCTCGGGCGGAGGGCGTCTCGCGACGCTCGATGGCATTGGATACTTCTACGTGATCCACGATCCCGCGCATCCGTTCACGGTGAAGGCGGGCAGCATCAGCATCCAGGACGTGGGAACAGCTTTTTCCGTCGAGAGCGACGACAGCGCTGGAACCCGCGTTGCAGTAGACTCGGGGTCCGTCGCGATTGGAGCCGCGGATCAGAAGCATAGCATGGGCGCGGTGCTCAACGCGCGCGATCGTGCAACCGTAGATACACAAGGACTGGTTGCGGTCGAGAGGTCAGTCGTCTCCGACGACGACCTGGCGTGGATTCAAGGGCGTCTCGTATTCCGCAATGCCCCCCTCGTTCTAGTCGGGGCAGAACTTTATCGTTGGTATGGAGTAAGGCTGCGGGTGGCAGATTCATCGCTGGCGAATCTTCACCTGACCGCATCTTTTTCTGGTGAGCCGGTTGATCGAGTTCTCAATGTCATCGCTCTTTCGCTCGGTGCTCGCATCGAGCGGCAGGGAAACGTCGCGATTCTCTACCGGGCCCCGGTGTCTGGAACACGCCCTTAGCAAATCGCTCGTCGTAGCCCGTCTGCGATCGCGTTCGTCAATCACGATCGCGGTCTCACTTTCCGCACTGGCCGTCGCCGGCCCCAACGCCCGCGCGCAATCCTGCTCGCAAGGCGCCGAGCTTCTGGCGGCGCAGTTGTCGTGGAATTCCCCGCTCGACAGGCGCGTGTCGCTTCACGCGCGCGATATCTCACTCCGGGAAGCATTGGACCGCGTCTCTTCCGCCACTCGAATTCGGCTGTCCTACACATCTGAAGCGATCCCGCTCGACAACAGAATCTGCGCGTCGTTCGACTCCATCCCGTTGGGCGAAGCGCTCGGACTATTGCTGCGCGGAACTCCGGTGCTTCCGATTTCCGCCGGTGGCGAGCAGGTCACGCTCGTGCCTACAACTACACCCAGGGCCGCTGACGAACCCCGCCGCACACCACGCATCCTCGACCGCGTCGTCGTCACCGGCAGCGCAATCGAAGCGCCGGCGCGTCGGCTCACCGTGGCGATGAACGTCGTCAGCGGAGCCGAGCTCTCGCGCTATGCCGAGGGGAATCTGGCGCAGGCGTTGAGCGACGTCGTGCCGGGTTTGTGGGTCTGGCAGACCGCGCCGACATCGCTGCTCGCGCACTATGGGAGCATCCGCGGCACGAGCTCGTTCGGCTCCAGCTATCCGAAGATCTACGTCGACGGAATCGAGCTCGCGAATCCATTGCTGGTTACGCAATTCACTCCTGAAACGGTCGAGCGGATCGAGGTCATCCGCGGCCCGCAGGGCGCCGCATTGTATGGGACGGATGCAATCAGCGGAGTCATCAACATCGTGACTCGGCACGACGGTTCGAACGGAGGACCGAGCACGATCGTTAGAACCGCCGTTGGCGCGGCTTCGAGCGTGTATGTTCCGCGCTCCGCGATCACTCAGGACCACGCAGTCACCGCGCGGGAAGGATCGAGCGCGCAATCCGCGAGCGCGAGCTTCACTTCGGGCGGCGTCGGCCAATATCTGCCTGGTGCTTTCGCGCGTCACACGACGGCCGGCGCGGGATTTCGCGTCGTGCGGTCGAGGCTGATCGCGACGGGTACCGGGCGACTGTTCGCAAGCGAGTCGGCGGATCCGACGAGTCCTCTCTTCCGTGATTCAGTGAGCGCAACGCGGAGTGGGTTGGTGATACCGCAGTCGGTGCGCGAGCTCACCGTAGGAGGGAGCGCCAACTTTATTCAGAGCGAACATTGGGCGCACGCGATCGTCGCCGGATTCGATGGAAGCAGATTGTCGAACCTCGCCGACTACCACACGCCTCTTCCCTCGGCTTCGGGACCGGATCTGGGCACGGTGGGCGGCAACGCGAATCTCGCGACTCTGAGATTGAGCAGCATCGCCAAGATAGGAAGTCCCGAGAATCTCGAAACGACGCTGACCTTCGCGGCCGAGAACTCCCTGCTCGATTTCCGGTCGCAGCCGGAGACGACTTCGACGCAGACGACAGCCGGATCGGCGGCCTCTTCGGTGCTGCGGCGTTGGACGTCGGCGGGCGTGGCGCAGGCAAATCTCGCGTGGCGGGACGCCGGTTACCTCACCGCCGGGCTCCGTGTCGAGCGCAACGATGCGCTCGGCACGAATGCCACAGTGTCGGCGCTGCCGATGCTCGGAGTCGCGATGCTGCGCGACTACGGTCCACTGACCGTCAAGCTCCGCTCGGCGTATGGTCGGGGAATTCGGCCGGCAACGACTCCGATCCGCGAGACGGCGTGGTTCGACCCGCGGCGTCAGGCGGGTTTGCTCGACCTTTCGCCCGAGCAGCAGTCGGGGATTGAAGCCGGGGTCGATGTCTTCGTCGGCAGAATGTTCGGACTGCAAGTGACGCGCTTCGATCAGCTCGCGTCTGGATTGATTCAACGCGTCGCTTACGTCACGTCCGAAGCCTACACTCAGGGACGACCGTCAGGCGGATATGAGTATTCACAGCAACCGGTCGGCGCACAGGACAGGCATATCTCGTACGTCCTGCAGAACGTCGGCGAGATCAGCAATCGCGGCTGGGAATTGAAGAGTGACGTAACGCTTGGACCACTCGCCTTGACTGGAACATTTTCGACTGTCGACAGCAGAGTGCGGCAGGTGGCGACAAACTACATCGGAGACATGCGCATCGGCGACAGGATGCTGGAGGTTCCGGCAAAAACCGGAAGCTTCTCGGCGGGCTGGATCGGAAGCGGGTGGACGACTTCCCTGACGGCTTCACGCTCGTGGGACTGGATCGATTATGACCGCGTCGCGCTGGCGGGCGCATTCTCGAATTCCACGCAGACAGACGCGCAACTCGTCGGTCAGCAGCTCCGCAACTACTGGCTTCAGTACAGCGGTGTCACTCGTCTCCGCGCCAGCCTCGGACGGAATATCTTTCGCGGGCTGTCGTTCACGATGAGCGGAGAGAATCTCCTGAACCGGCAGCACGGGGAGCCGGACAACATCACCGTCGTGCCGGGAAGGACGCTGAGTTTCGGGCTCCGCGCAGTGATGTAGCCTTCGATACGACTGAAGCCTATCGACCGGCAGCTTTCAGTCGCCCGTTCCCGGCAGTTTCCAGCTTCGCTGAAGCTTCCCGTACTCACCAGTGGTGAGCTGCACCAACAGCGGGCGTTTCGGCGGATCCAGCCACAGCATCACCTCGCGCAGCTTCGCTTCATCGAACGCGGTGCATCCGGCGGTGTGCGAATCAGGGCCCGCCCAAATGTGAAGGAAGATGCAGGAGCCGCGACCCTTCAGCGGCGGCGACGCGTTATAGCCAACGATGACGCCCATCTTGTATTGCTGCACCGAGCGCATGTGCTCGGCGCTGTTCCAATCGACGCGCGGCACCGAGGCCCTGTCGATGACGGTGTTGTAGTGCGCCGACGCAGTGTCGTCGACGCAGTCGGTAGTTGGCAGCAGTTGCACGTACGGCAAGCGGACGTTGGCCATCGACTCGCGGGGCGCAAAACCGAACGCAGTGTCGAGCGGGAATATGCCTGCCGGCGCCTTCCCGTCACCTTCGTGTTTGTGGGGGCCGTCGGCGGACACATCGTCGAAGCCGACGCCCCACGCGATCCCCGTGCGGCCGACGACCAGCGGTATTGGCGAATCCAGAGTGGTCCACGCGGAAACCAGGGTCGCCCGCTCGAAGCGTTGCATCGTACCGGTGGTGGATGCCCAGTTCGGCGTGGTGACGACGACGAGCTGTTCGGAATCCTCGACGAGCGCACGGGGCATGCTGTGCGAGGCCTGTTGACATGCGACGGCGCCAACGAGAACGACGAGGGTGAGCCTGATTGGATTGGCAATCATGTGCGGGGCGGAATTGGACAGCCTCACATCGATCATGCTACAATAACCGCATGCCAAATCTGCGCTCGCCGGAATGGGAATCGTACATCCTGCAAATCCTCGTCTCCGCCTTTCTTGCCGTGCTGTTTCTGCAGTCGGGTCTCGACAAGGTCGTTGATCGTAAAGGAAATCGCGAGTATCTGACCGAGCATTTCTCGCGTAGTCCGCTGGCTGGTACGGTTGGCCCGATGTTCCTGACTGTTACGATCCTCGAGGTATTGGCCGGGGCACTCAGCGCTATCGGGTGCGGTCTGATTCTCTTCACTCGCGACCCGACCGTTGCATTGCTCGGAGCAGTTGTCGCGGCAATTAACATCATCGCGCTCTTCTTCGGCCAGCGGGTCGCGAAGGATTACGCCGGCGCCGCAGCGCTTGTCCCGTATTTCCTTCTGGCTTTGACGGCGATTTACTTGCTGGCCGAGCGTTGAGGACGATTTTCGCGATCTTGTAACCGGCGCTACTGCTTCATCTCCTTTATCATGACTCCGCGTTTCCCGAGCTCGTCGATGTACTTCTCCGCCGGAACGGCCTCGTCGGGTGTGAACACCCCCGCCTTGCCGATCTCGCCGCGAGCTTGCATCTGGCCAGTGATCGATAGGGAGTAACCCGTCGAGCGCTCCATCGCGCTGATGCCGTTTTTCTCGTCGTAGTAGTCGACCATCTCCCAGCCGATCCGCGTGTGCTTGCCATTTTTCTTTCCGTCGGCCACCACGCGCAGCGCAACCAGATCGCGCGACCGCGGCTTGGTGAGTCGCGGTCCCATCGCGGCGACGACCAGATCGCGCGGAACGACTTTGACGCCCTTCACGTCGACGGGCTTGAGCTCGAGCAGACCCAGCTCACGAATCGCCTCCATGATTCGCGCGTGTCCAGGGTAGCGAAGCGTCTTGTACTCCATCGTGGGGATCTTTCCCTCGTAGCGGAACGCCATTGTAGAAAGCCCGCCGGCGGTGTGAAAGCCCTCGAGCTTACCTAGTGAGCCGCCGAAGTCGACGGGCTCGATCTCGGAGAGCGCCGTGACCTGCGTGCGCTTGCCATTGCGCAGAATCCACGAAAGCGTCGTGTAATAATCGAGCACACCTTCAAGTGAGTACACGATCTGATAGTTGAGGGGCGGCTCGGGATGCTGCGGCAGTCCGCCGACGAAAATGCAAACCGCATCTACGGTATCCAGCTGCCGGATGCCGTGCTCGGCCAGAATGTTCACCATTCCGGGCGCGAGACCGCAGTCCGGAATGACGGTGATGTTTTTTTTCTTCGCCGCCGGATCGAGCGTTTTCTGCTTGAAGACGATCTCGGTATTCCCGCCAAGATCCGAGAAGTGGACGCCGGCCTCGACCGCCAGGGACGCAAGGTCAAAATTGAAGTAGTACGGAATGGCGCTCATCACCGCGTCGGACTGGCGCATCAGCGCCAGCGTTGCCTCGCGGTCGCGCACGTCGATCGTAGTAAAGATCAGCCGTTTTCCAGAGTAGGGCGCCAGGAATCGAGGCAGGTGCCCAGTGTGCACATCGGCGAGGCGAACTTCAGTGACTTCCGAATTTTGCAGCAGGTCGTACGCGCAGGCAGAGCCCTGCAGCCCTGCGCCAAGCACTAACATTCTCATTACTTGTGGATCTCCAGGAGTTTTAGCTGGACCCGCTCTTGCAATTTATTGACGCAGTGACGATGCCGTTACCCCACGACGTTTGACTATGCGATGAGCCAGCAGCTTGAAGCGAACATCAGGTCAGAGAACGACGACGTGAATTGGCGAGATCATCTCATCGAAACTCCCACTCGGATAAAGGAGCTGCTGGAGAGCACGCATCGAATTGCCGTGCTCGGGATCAAACCCGATGAAACTCAGCCCGCGTACTATGTGCCCGAGCACGCCGAGCAGGCTGGGTACGAGATTGTTCCAGTGCCGGTCTACTACAAAGAGCTCACCGAGATCATGGGCAAGAAGGTCTACCGCAAGCTCGTCGACATTCCGGAAGAGATCGACATGGTAGATGTGTTCCGACGTCCCAACGACATCCCGCCCCACATCGACGACATAATCGCGAAGCGACCGAAGTCAGTTTGGTTTCAGCTCGGCATCAGAAACGACGCGGCGGCGGAAAGGCTCGCACGCGCGGGGATCGATGTCGTACAGGATCGGTGCCTGCTTGTCGAGTTACGGCGAATCGGCCGCTGACAGTCGGAATTACCCGTGGGTCACCAAGTCACGGTATAAACCACAGGCTCCACGGCGATCTCATGCGGATCCGGCTTGCTCCGCGGCGCGATCGCGATGATATAGCGTCCGCCCAAAGTAGCAGCCAAAGCGATTCCCGCCCCGACAACGCGCTGCGGAGCCTTGTTAGCGGCGCCGGGGGTCGTCTCGACAAGCGTGATCACTCCCCGCTGACTCTCGATATTGAACCGCTGGTTCCCACGCTGGATCTGAATGGGCGGCGCCTGGGTCATGTCCAGCGGTAGCGACGTACCGAGCGTCGGACCCACGGTAAATTTCACGTCGGCGAGCGTTGCGTTCGACGGCAGCGTCCCATGTAGTTGCCCGGTCGTCGGATCGAGCGCTGCCCAGGTCTGGCTGGGCTCGCTGTCTTCAGCACGCGCTGGGTTGTTGCCGAGAGCGAGCGTTGAGCCATCGGTGGTCCAGCGAACACGCCAGCCGCGCGCAACGGGGAAAAGCTTCGGCACAGCACTGTCGGCGGCCGCGACCTGTCGCGGATTGTCGGGGATGTGAATCACACCAGGCTGCGCGACGGCGCGCGCCATCGACATCCCGCTGGAGGCAAACGATCCGGCGCGCAAAGTGGCCGTATCGATCGAGGTGCGCCGCGATACGTCGACGAGCTTGTCAGATCCCGTTCCGCTCCCATCTAATACCGTGTAAGCGCGCCCGAATCCGATCCACTTCCAATCAGGAGACGGCTCTACATCCCATACGCTGTCAATCTGCGTCTGAAATCCGCGCGCTTCGTCGCCAAAGAAAAACGAATTCGCGACTGGCTCGTTTTCGACTCCCGCAGGATCAGCGACTACTAGCACCGCCTTTCGGTCCGGCGAGAAAGTCCACAACACCCGCTCGGCCATACCTTGGGTGCCGCGGTTCACCGGCGTAACCGTTATCACCGGCCCGAGATGCGTCGTGTCAGCGGTGGTCTCTTTTTTCGAGGAGTCGACGAGGCAGCCCGCGAGGAAAAGCGGGACGAGGGAAGTGGAAAGAGGGAAGCGGCAACGGCCAGAGCAGAGGAGGGAAATGAGCATTGGCGTGAGTGGCGAACGTGGACAGAGCGCCAGTATGACGAGAGCGCCAGGATCGAGCTAAAAAAGTTAAACGACTTTCGCTCCCAACGCGTCCCGCTTCCCGCTTAAACGCAGACCAGATTACGTCCGCCGGCCTTGGCGCGGTAGAGCGCGCGGTCGGCGCAGTCGAGTAGATCCTCAGCAGTCTCGACCTTGGCTTCCGGGAAGTCGGCGACGCCGATGCTGACCGTCAGGCGCAGTGGATCACTTTTCCCGATATCGAACGGGTGCGCCTGGAT
This sequence comes from Gemmatimonadaceae bacterium, assembly GCA_036395075.1. Taxonomy (GTDB): domain Bacteria; phylum Gemmatimonadota; class Gemmatimonadetes; order Gemmatimonadales; family Gemmatimonadaceae; genus UBA4720. The sequence goes on from DASWDV010000005.1 coordinate 7,849, forward strand.
CTTGTCGCGAAGTCGCTCCGCGAACGCAATTGCGCCGGCCTCACCAGTTTCCGGAACGGCGATGACGAATTCGTCGCCGCCATAACGCGCGACCGAATCGACGCTGCGCGCGGTACGCGCCAGCAGGAGCGCGACTTCGACGAGCACCTGGTCCCCGGCGAGATGGCCGTGGGTGTCGTTCACTTCCTTGAATGCGTCGACGTCGATCATCAGGATGCTGAGCGGCGCGTTGTAGCGACGGGTGCGCTCGACCTCTGTCGCCAACTGCGCGAGCAGGGCGCGGCGGTTGAGGAGCTGCGTCAGCGGATCCGTTCGCGCGAGAGCCTCGAGCCGCACGTTGTCCGCCTGCGTCACTTCCACCATGTGGGCGCGGCGCATCGCGTTCATCGCGCTCTTGACCACCGTCTCCGCGAACTCGACGTCGGCCTCGGTCAGGGACGGTTTCTCGGCGGTGCGACGGAGCAGGAACACACCCGTTCGATCGAGATCGAGCCGGAAGGGCAGCGCGATTATCGAGCGGACGGAGATGACGCTTCCGTCCTTCTCCCAGGCCTCGCGCAGCGACCTGTAAGCATCAGAATGCCAGATGTCAGGAATGAGAACCGGCTGCTCGCTCGCGAGCGCCGCTTCGATCTCCGGATACTTGTCGAGCTCGACCTGCAGATTCTCGAGCTGTGGATCTTCGTGCGCCGACGCGACCGTTCCCATGTGGTCGCCCGACTTGGCGAAAATCACGGACGAGTGACTGAGGTTGAGAGCGCGCGCGAGACGACGCGCCAGCATGTGAAAAAGCTCTCCCATGGAGAGCGATCCCATCACATCGTGCAGAATGTCGACCAGTGCCCCGCGCGCCGCGGCTTCATTGAGCAGACGCTGCACCTCGGCTTCCGCGTTACGCAGAGCCGTGCGCAGCTTCTCGATCTCTTCTAGCTGTGGGGCAACGTCGGCACGCTTGGTTTTCATTCTTCGGTGAGAGCCTCGACCTGCTCCGTGTCGGTTGAGGGACCGCCGATTTCCGCCCCTTCGTCCTCATCCTCGGGCACGACCCGAGCAACGGCGGTAACCAGGTCTCCTTCGTCCAGATTGACGAGTTTCACCCCCTGCGCGATACGTCCCGTGACCCTCACCTGCGAGACCGAACTACGGATGATCACACCATGTTTTGTGATGATCATGATCTCGTCGGCGGGCAGAACTTCCATCAGGGCAACGACATCACCCGTTTTCTCAGTTCTGTTGACGGTGATGATGCCCTTGCCCCCGCGCTTTTGCACTCGATAGTCGGCGATGTTGGAGCACTTGCCCAGGCCGCGCTCGGTGACGACGAGTAGAGTCGCGTCGCGCTTGACGACGACCATACCAATGACCGAATCACCTTCTCTCAGCTCGACACCTTTGACACCCGTCGTGTCGCGACCCATCTCGCGCACATCCATCTCGTGGAACCGAACCGATAGACCGTGACGAGTCGCAAGCACGATGTCATTCGAGCCACTCGTCACCTGCACGTCGATCAGCTCGTCCCCCTTCTCGATCTTGATCGCCTTGATCCCGGTCTGGCGAACGTTCGAGTACTCGGATAGCGCTGTCTTCTTCACCGTTCCATTCCGTGTGCAGAAAAGCAGGAACTGCGTCTCCGAGAATTCACGCACCGGCACCATTGCCTTGATCTGGGTCTCCGGGGAGACGTTGATCAGATTTACGATTGGCTTTCCCTTCGCCGCGCGGCCCGCCTGCGGAACTTCGTGAACCTTCAACCAGAAGCATCTGCCGTCGTCGGTGAAGCACAGGATGTAGTCGTGCGTCGATCCGATGAAGAGACGCGTAACGAAATCCTCGTCCTTCAGGCCAGCGCCACTCAGACCGCGCCCGCCACGACGCTGTTTGCGATACGTCGAGACCGAGGTGCGCTTGATGTAGCCCGAATGGGAGATCGTGATGACCATGTCCTCTTCGGCGATCAGATCCTCGATGGTGAACTCTCCCTCGTCGCTCGTGATCTCGGCGCGCCGCTCGTCACCGTACTTGTCGGCGCCCTGCTGCAGCTCGTCACGGATGATCTTCATGCGGCGCGGCTTGGACGCGAGGATGTCCTTCATCTCCTTGATGAAGCTGCGCACGCCTTCCAGTTCTTCTTCGAGCTTTGAGATCTCGAGCCCAGTTAGCTTGGCGAGGCGCATATTCAAAATCGCCTCGGCCTGTCGCTCGCTGAGCTTGAACCGCTTCTGGAGCTGACCACTCGCCGCCGGAGTATCGGCGGCGGCTCGAATGAGCTTGATCACCGCGTCGATGTTGTCGACGGCGATCTTGAGGCCCTCGAGGATGTGCTCACGCTCGAGCGCCTTGTCGAGCTCGAACTGTGTGCGGCGAACGACGACCTGGTGGCGGTGCTCGATGTAGTGCTGCAGCACATCCTTGAGCGGCATGATCTTCGGCACGAGCTGGCCGGTGTGTGAGTCCGGTACCAGCGCGAGCATGATGACGCCGAACGTCGACTGCATCACGGTGTGCTTGTACAACTGATTCAGAACTACGCGCGGAATCGAATCGCGCTTGAGCTCAATGACGACGCGCATTCCGTCCTTGTCGGACTCGTCGCGCAGTGCCGAGATGCCTTCGAGCTTCCCTTCCTTGACGAGATCCGCCATGTCGACGATGAGCTTCGCCTTGTTCACCTGGTAGGGAAGCTCGGTGACGACAATCTGCGACTTGCTCGAAGACTCCTTCTCTTCGATGACGGCGCGAGCGCGCATGACGATGCGGCCACGACCGGTCTCTTGATAATCCTTGATGCCGGCACGACCATAGATGTAGCCGCCGGTGGGGAAATCAGGACCTTTGATCAGCTTTCTGATTTCGCCAGGCGTCATCTCGGGATTGTCGATGAGCGCCGTGATTGCGGCGACTACTTCGCTCAGATTGTGCGGCGGAATGTTGGTCGCCATGCCGACCGCGATACCCGAGGATCCGTTGACGACAAGATTCGGAATCGCGGACGGAAGAACCTTCGGCTCCTGGAGGCGATCATCGAAGTTGGGCGCGAAGTCGACGGTGTTCTTGTCGATGTCGGCCAGCATCTCGACGGCGATGCGGGTGAGGCGCGATTCGGTGTACCTGTATGCGGCGGCGGGATCCCCATCGACGCTACCGAAGTTTCCCTGGCCGTCGACGAGCGGATACCGCAGCGAGAAATCCTGCACCATGCGTACAAGCGCGTCGTACACGGACTGGTCGCCGTGCGGGTGGTACTTGCCGAGTACGTCGCCGACGACGGTCGCGGACTTCTTGTATGGACGACCGGGAACGAGACCTAGCTCGTTCATCGCGTAAAGAACGCGGCGGTGCACTGGCTTGAGTCCATCGCGCACATCGGGCAGCGCGCGAGAGACAATGACGCTCATCGAATAATTGATGAACGATTCTTTGATTTCTTCGTGAATGAGGCGCGGGAGGATGCGCTCTCTGTTGTTTGGAGCGGTCATTGAATCAGATTCTGCTACGGGGTTCGGAGGCTAGGCAGGAGGACGGTAGTGCCTCCGATCGGGTTAGCTTTAAATCTAGTGGTTCCAAGTGTTGAAATCAACCAGGTCGAGTGGTCGTAAGTGGCTGTGTTCCAAGCGGTTAGGAATCGGCGGTGCCAGTGGATAAACCAGGCTGGCAGGATGCTGAAAGTGAATCAACTCAAGCTCATCAGTAGCAACGAGTTGTCTGGTGCGGCCTAGGAATAAACGGACAAACCAATCTGTCAAATGATTCGATTCCTTCCCGTTCTGTTGTTCGCGCTAATCGCGTTGCCGGCGTGCGCCGGATCTGAGAAAAATCAAACGCCATTCACCGTCGGTGGGATACGCGTAGATCCGGACTCGCTGAACGCATATCTAGCCACCCATCGGGGGTTCACGAGTCGTGGCGGCGAGATGCGCTGCGCCTACCGACCCCTCGGTCAGCGCGGCACGAGAGTGTTTGTCTGGGCTGTCTGTGTGGAGCTGTTGGCTGTTGACGGCCATTTGGTCGACGGGTCGGCAATGAGCTTGCCGGCCGCATTCGATATCGAGGTCCGCGGCAGCCGGGCGCGCGTCGTTGGCGTCGAAATACCGACGGATGGAAACGACTACGGGGCCAGCATTCGCCGGATTTTCCCGCCAAGCACCTGGCCGGCAATCTTCTC
>DASWDV010000006.1:0-7869 GCA_036395075.1 Gemmatimonadaceae bacterium
TTCACTGGATTATACGCCGGCGCCGGATACGATCCAGGACCGCGGAACGCGCCTCCGCTGATCGTGAAGCAATAAGGTGGAAAGAGACAAACCGGGTTTGAGAAAACGGCGAACTTAAACGGCGTGCTCCAGGTCCGGCCGTGGTCGGTCGACTTGCTGACGAACATCGCCGTGCCCTTTCCACCTTGAACGGCGTTGTCGAAAGTGACATATGCGACGCTGCCGTCAGCATTGGTCACGATGCGCTGATCCTGGTCACTGCGGATACTACCGCTTGAAACCTTTACGGGTCGTGAGAACGAAACACCGTTGTCCGTTGACGTCGAGATCCACACTGGCGAATTCGAGCCGTACCCGTGGAACTGAGCCCAGGTGACGTAAATCGTTCCGTCGGGGCCGACCCACATTGCATCGTGATCCGGAAACTGACCGTTCGATCCTTTCGAAATGCCGTTCCCCGCGAACGCGCTGACTAGCGTCAGCGGCTCACTAGTCACACCTGGGGGCGTGTGAGCGCCGGCCAGCCAGGTCTTGCCGCCATCACTCGAGCGACTCAGAAGGAGTTGGGTACTAAAACCGTTGTAGCTAAAGCAGGCGAAGTAGGCCAGTTTGCCGTCGCTAGAGAAAGCCACTGCCGGATCGCCACCAAAATCTCCGTCGCCGGTCCCGGGTACAGCGGGATCATTGGTGAAGCGAGTAACCCCCGGAATAAACCCGTTGGGTAGCGTCTTCGTCCACTTCTTCCCGCCGTCGAACGACGCGTTCACGCCGCAGCCATCATTGTAGTTCCAATCGTTATTTCCTGTGAGGAGGTTCTGCGAGTTGAGAGGATTCACCGCGAGGGGCGTCTCGTTTTGCGCAGTCGTGTCGTTAGTCACGTTGACCACCGTCGTGACCGTCGGACCGGACGACGCTGTTTGGCCAACGCTCAGACTCGGAGGCGCGTTGAGCGCGTCGGAAGGCGTTGTCGAGTCAGCGCACGCAGCGAGGGCCGCGCCGCAGAGGATTGCCGAGCAGAACGGATGAAGACGCATCAGAGTAACTGGTATGAGGTGTAAAAAAAACCGGGTGAACAAATAACTCACCCGGTTACGAGTTTCGCAATGCGAGCTCGGCTAACGAGCTTCGGTTCGATTTCGGACAGTCACCCGCCGCACGCTCTCAACGAGCGAACCAGTAGGTGGCCTTCACAAGGAAGACGTTGCTTGGCCGTCCGAAAATCTCTCGCGTCTCGCGGCCGGTGCGGAAATCTCCTTCGAAAGGCAGGAAATTTTGCCGCTGCTGCTGCCAAACGAAGAAAAGGGCTGAACCGGGCCGATATTCCCAGCGCACTACCGCGTTGCCGCGCAACGAGTGGGTGCGGAAATCCGGATTATTGATTGAGAACGACGGCGCGGCGCCCGCTCCGTCGGGATCGACGGTGTAGGATTGGATTTTACCGCTCGCAGGGTCGGGCACTGGAGTAATTGTGCTACCGTTGCCCTGCCCGAACACGAGGTACTCCTGAGTGCCGGGAGTAGTCAGCTCCTTGAATCTCTGGAAGCGCCCCGCGGACGCGAACGGCTGCGCGTAGAGCTGGAATGAGAGAAGCGGCGTCAGCGTCCATTCGACGCGAGTCGTCGCCGAAAGCGTAGTCTGGAATAAATCACCGAAGACGTAGCGGCGCCCGTACGTGGCCGTTGCGAGAGGGTCGGTCGAGGCACGCACGAACTGAATCGTGTTGTGCAGGTGGTAGAGGTCGGGCGAAAAAGTCACGCGCACGGAGGAGCTGGGCCTGATCGTGAACCCGACGTTCACGTCGTTTGAGTAACCGTGTTTTTCGTCGGCGTAGTAAAACGTTGACAAGCTGTAAGAGACAGACTTTCTCTGGTCGCCGTCGATTTCCGTCCAGCCGCCCCATTGTGTGGGCTGGCGGCCCCGCGGGCCGCCACGAGTCAGCCGGTCGTCAATTGCACTCGGATCGTATTCGGTACCGGCATAAACCGACCACAGGTTGGTGAAGTTCAGTGAGACCTGATTGAACAAGCTCGTCCAGATTTTGTCGCCACCATAGTTCCACGCGTGGTTGGTGCCGGCGAAGAGAGTGTAGCTCCTCAACAGCTTACCTGGCTCGAGATTGTTGTAAGAGCCGCCCCATCCGAGATTGCGGTAGTCGACGCGTCCCATAAAGCCCAAGTCGTTGACCTCGAAGCCGGGGCTGATCGCTTTTGCCGTGGCGGACGTGGACCAGGTGCCTGGTTTATTCAGTCCGAGCTTGACCGAGTACCCGTCGAGTGAGTTGGCCGTGGTATCCACGCTCAGATAATCGGCGTCGGGCCGCTGGTAGTACCGGGCGCTCGATTGCTGCGCGTTCCGCATTACCGTCGTGGATCCTTGAATGAGCGACTTTGATAACGCGCCCGTCAATGTCCACGTCTTGTTGGCCCACCGGTGCTCGAAATCGAGACTTCCAACGTCCGCGCTCGAGCGCAGCAGATTCTTGAATGCAGCATCGCTGAGATCGCGATTGACGGCGGTGCCGCCGAGATTCAGAATGGTGTTTCCATCACGAAACTCGCGACGAACGCGTCCCACGAAATAATTGGTGAGCGGCTCGACCGGCGTGGTCGTTTCCAGATTGGATGCGTCGACGACACGAGCGGTCTCTTCCGCTGTCAGCGCGTTGAGGAGCCCGACCGTCCAGGCGCCCACTTTTCCGGTGACTTTTCCGGCGCCGATGATCGTCGTGGCATCGGGCGCATCGACGAACTGTCCACTTACGAAACGCTGCGGCGGGCGCCCAATGCGCCGCGAGTAGAAGATCTGCTGATTCCCGTACGACGGCCCGCCATTGATCGAGCCGATATTGAAGATGTTGGCGCCCTCGACGAAGAACGGGCGCTTCTCGGGAAAGAAGGTCTCGTATGCGGAAAGATTCACGACCGCCGGATCCACTTCGACCTGACCGAAATCCGGGTTTACCGTTGCGGTGAGCGTCAGGCCGCTGGGAAGTCCGTACTTGAGGTCAGCCCCAGCTGAAGGCTTTGCGTCGTTGGCGCGATAAAACGGATTGGCCGGATCTCCGGGCGCGCGCGTGAGCTTCGTGCTCGCGTACGGCATCAGCTCGAGGCGCCGAGGCGTCGGAATGTCGAGAATTCCGCGGAGGTCTCCTTCGAAGGAAACGAAGCCCGGATCTGTCTGCTTCCACGGCGACCAGCTATCGCGCTCGTTACGGCGCGCGACGTCGCGCATGATCTGAATGCCCCAGACTCTCTCGACGCCTGACGGCGCGGGTCCGAAGCGTAGCTGCGAAAAAGGAATGCGGTACTCAGCGGTCCAGCCGGTGGAGTCGACGCTGGTACCAACCTGCCAAACCGCATCCCAGTTGAGGTCTTCGCCGCGGTTATCGTCAAACTCGAGAACGTCTTTCTGGACGCCGCGCGGGTTCACAGAGAATCGGAATGACGTGCGCCGATCGTGGTACGAGTCGACCATCACGTGCAACCAGTCCGAGTAGATCCCGGTGATGTCGCGCCGCGCGAGCTGCGCGGCAATCGAGTCGGGATGTGAGTCGAACATCTTGACGCCGACGTACAGCGCCTGATCGTCGTACAGAACACGAACCTCGGTGGGGTCGGTCGGAGCCGCCCCGATTTTGGGGTAGCTCTGGGTGAATTCGCCTGACGGAACCGCACTCGCCCACGCGGGCTCGTTCAATTTGCCGTCGATGTTGATCTCCCCTGAGGCGCGGGCGGCTCGCATCACACGAAGGGTAGTACCAGAGGCTGGTGCGGGAGCCGTTTGAGAGTTAGTCGGTGTGGTCTGAGCTACTGACCTGGACACAGCAAGGACGGCAAGCGTGGCCAGGTACGACCATAAACGGCGAAGATTCATAAATCTGGGAACGGGTTTGGGTGGGGCGACTCGTCGCCACGCCTTTCTTAGACAGCGCTACGGGCGGATTGGTTTAATCGCCGACGGAGTCCGACACGACGCTCCCGGATCGCTTTCGAATTCCCGTATGAGTCTCCACGATTTTGCCAGCTCCGCCGAAGTGCCGCGCACCGTGATCGCTGAGATTCCGGAAGTCGGCAGATAGTAAGTGCTGCCGTGCGAGCGAACGTACGGATTTATAATGTCGGCAGCCTGCTGTGGCGAAAGGCATCTCAAAGTAATCGTCTCGGTTCGCAACGCTGTCATCCTACCGAGATCGGCGCGGTTCATCATCGGAATGAACGTGGTCGCGGCAGCGATCCATATCGTGGCAACCAGCGCGGCGCCAGTGAGCATGACCACTACTCGGCCGACCCGTCGTCGATGTCCCGCACGAACTGCCGCCTGCGCAACCGTGATCGGACTGCTCATTGGCGGAAGGCTGTTGAGCACATTTGCGGCGTCGTATTCTCGCTCGCGCAGCAAGGTCGTGAGCGGCGCGCAGCTCGGACACGTGGCGCAATGCTTCATCACTTCGGACTCCGCGGTCAGATCGCGCAGCGACCCCGTTGCGAGCTCGGCCAGACACTGTTGGCAGTTCATCGAGCCAGCTCCATGTAGGCGGGATGAGTCGCAAGCAAGCTCTCGCGAATCGCCCTCCGCGCCTTGAAGAGATTCGCGCGCACGGAGACGGGCTTTATTCCGGTGCGTGCGGCGACCTCCGCCGGAGAGAGGCCCTGCAAGTCGACGAGGTCGAAAATCTCCCGTTGTCGAGCGGGCAGCTCGGAAAAGAGCTCGCGAATGATGCTCGTGGCGCGCTCGCGGTCGACTCGGCCGCCAGGATCGGTCGTGTAGACATCGCGCAACGGCTGCGCCCCAGGCGAGAGCGCCAGTCGACCGCGGCGCTTTCTGGTGCGACGTAGCTGAGTGGCTGCTCGTCTCGTGATTCGGTACAGCCACGCCTCGAGCGGACCATCCGACCTGTATTGGCCAAGTTGCTGATGCGTCCGAACGAACACCTCCTGAGTAATGTCCTCCGCTTCGTCGGGATCGGCGGCGAACATGAGCGCCCACCGGAAAACGGCTGGCTGAAAACGGGTTACGAGCGTCGTGAACGCGGAGTCGTCACCCGCCGAAGCGAGTGATGCCAGCTGCGCGTCGAGGGCGTGAGCCGCCCGATCGCCGTAGGACAGACTTGCTTGCGGACTCTTGTCGCGCCCTCCGCGCCCTCGGCCAAATCGGTTGATGCTCATTGGGAGGCTAATATATGGTTGCACTGGCATCGCACCTAAATACGCGGGCACGCGATCGCTCCACTGTGTCGTCTCAGTGAACGATGTCACCACTGTGCGACGCGTTTACCCACCCACGCCGCTCAACTGGCGATCAGAGGATCGAGCGGATCCAGCCTCCATCGACTGCGATTGAGCTGCCGGTGATGTAGCTGGCGCGCTCCGAGGCTAGGAACGCGGCGAGCGCGGCAAATTCGCGTGGCTCGCCGAGCCTTCCCATTGGGATCTCGCGTTCCCATTTCGCGAAGGTCTCCTCGGTCGAGGCTCCCGATTTCTCGCCGGCCGCGCGCGCAAGATGTTCGACGCGATCGGTGCGGGTGTAACCCGGCATGATGTTGTTCACGGTCACGTTGAATCGCGCGACCTCATTTGCGAGCGTACGGGCGAACCCGGTTACCGCCGCGCGCAGGCTGTTCGACAGAACCAGACCATCGATCGGCTGCTTCACAGCGATCGACGTCACGTTCAGAATCCTTCCCCAGCGCCGCACTTTCATTCCGGGCAGAAGAGCGCGGGCGAGCCCAACGGCGCTCGTGAGCAAAAGCCGAGTTGCTGAATCCCACATCTCGGGGGTGAAACTCTCGAACGGACCGCTAGGCGGCCCTCCGGAGTTCGTCACGAGAATGTCGACCTTGTCAAATTTGTCGAGGGCCGTTTTCACGACGCGGTCAATGCCGGACTGCTCGGAGACGTCGGCCACCACGTCTACCACCGTGACCCCCGAAGTTTTGCGGATCGACTCGGCCGTGTTACGGAGTGATTCCTCGCCACGCGCGCAAACGACCAGGTTCGCACCTTCCGCGGCGAGCTCCTCGGCAATGGCGCGGCCAAGTCCCTTACTGCTTGCCGATACGAGCGCGACCTTGCCGCGAAGACCGAGATCCAAGTCAGCGCCTCAGGTAATCATCTTTCTTGTCCAGCCAATCCTGCCGCGGTGGACTGAAGACATCGACATCGAGAGTCTCTTCGAGCGCTTCGGCCTTGTGCGGAACGTTCGAGGGGATGTGCAGTACTTCTCCGGCCTGGACGGTGATCTCCTCGGCTCCGTCTTCGCCAATCCAGAATTTGAGCGCGCCCTCGAGGATGTACGTCAACTGCTCATTCTCGTGCGAGTGCTTCGGCACTATGCAGCCCTTTTTCAGATACACCTGCGCGAGCATCATCCGCTCGCCGGTGACTAGCCGGCGCTCGAGCATGTCGGAGACGCGCTCCTTCTTCATCGAGTCCCAGCGGTAGAACGTGCATTTCTTCTTGCCCGCCATCGAAACTCCCTGGTGTCAGCTCAGTTCAGTGCGCAGCGTTGACGCGCTCGAACACTACGCGCCCGCCAACGATCGTGTACTCGATCTTTGCATCGCGAATCGTCTCCGGCGCGATCTTTGTCAGGTCACGGTCGATGATGACGACGTCAGCGAGCTTCCCCGGCGTCAGCGATCCCTTCTCTGTTTCCTGGAACGAGGCGTACGCGCCTCCCGTCGTATAGGCGCGAAGCGCATCTTCGACAGTGATCTTCTGCTCAGGGATCCAGCCTCCGGGATGCTTGTCGTCCAGCGTGCGTCGCGTCACCGCGGCGTAAATGCCTTCGAGTGGGGTCGGTGGTGCGACGAACCAGTCGCTTCCGAACGCGAGTCGCGCGCCAGTATCACGGAGCGACCGGAACGCGTACGTCGTCCTTGCGCGTTCGGGACCAATTACTTTTTCAGCCCATCGGCCATCGTCGATGGCATGATACGGTTGCATGCTCGGGATTACGCCAAGTTCCGCGAAGCGCGGGATGTCAGCGGCGGCGATGTGCTGGGCGTGCTCGATCCTGAAGCGCCGATCGCGAGGGCCGTTCTCGCGCTCCACGCGCTCGAAGATATTGAGCTGGAGATTTATCGCTCGATCTCCAATCGCGTGGGCTATCACGTGCAGATGCGACTTGTCGGCACTGGATGTCCACGAGTAAAGATCCTCGGGCGTATTCACGAGCAGCCCGCTATCAGACGGCGCATCGGTGAACGGCTTCATCATCGCCGCGGTGTGGGAGCCCAGCGATCCGTCGACGAAGCCTTTGAGTCCACCGATGCGGAGCCAGGAGTCTCCCTGTCCACGCGCGCGGACAGTGTCGCGAAGGCGACCCCACGTCGAGAGCGGCACTGCGGCATAGATGCGCGTGCGCAGCTTCCGGGCTTTGTTGGCGCGCTCGAAAACCGCCAGGTCCGCCCACGTACCCATGTGATCTACCGAGGTGACTCCACGCTCCGCGACGTAAGTCATCGCGGCATCGAGCGCGCGGTCGAGCATCGCAGCCGTTGGATCCGGGACCGCGGGATCTATCAGTTCCTGCGCGTTGTCCTTGAAAATTCCGGTAGGCGCCCCGGATCCGTCGCGCACGATTGTTCCGCCGGCAACGTCACCGCCCGACGGCGGCACCTTCGCCGCTCGCATCGCCGCGGTGTTGGCGAGCGCCATGTGTCCGTCGAGGCGATTGATCCAGACCGGGTTGTTCGGAGTGATCGAATCGATCCACAACCGTTGTGGAAGCTCGCCGCCCCAATTCTGGTGATCCCAATCGCCGCCCGTGATCCACGTCCCCGGCTGAACACTCGCCGCAAAAGTCTTGATGCGCGCGATGAAGTCCTCCGGCGTCCGTGCGTCGCGGAGCTGTACGGAAGCCAGATTC
>DASWDV010000007.1:0-12443 GCA_036395075.1 Gemmatimonadaceae bacterium
CACTCCACGCAAGGCGTGCACTACCTCACCCCCCATGTCGTAGTCGCGCTTCAATCCTCTCGTGACTATGACCCAGTCCCTATCCGGGGCGGCACCGGCTTCCGCCGCTACCGCCTGCCGCTCAGCGGTGGTGCTGAGCGGGATTTCATCAATGTGCATTATGATTTCGCCGTTTCGCCGGCTTTCTTCGGCTGCTCTTTCTGCGCGCGCACGGTTGCGCCGTCCTTGAGCTCGCGGATCGCCTGATAGGTCCCGCCAACGATGTTCTCGCCTTCCTTGAGACCATTCACTACTTCGAAATACTTCTCGCCCGCGATACCAACCTTTACGGGGCGGAAGGCGACTTTGTTGTTCGCGCCGACCACGAACACGCCCTCGACGTCGCGCTTGCCGACCTGCTTCGACGGCGCCTTCCTGGCAAGCGTAAGCGCGGTGTCAGGCTTCACGCTGTCTTCGCGCACGGTGAGCGCGATGATCGGAATCGACAGCACGTTATTTCTGGTCGACGTGATGATCTTGGCGGTCGACGAGAAATCGGGGCGCGTCTCAGCCGGCGCGTTGAGCAGCTGGATCGTAACTTCGTAATCGATCGCCTGGTCAGCCGAGCCACCCGTGCCGCCAGTGCTCGCTCCCTTGACCGAGCTGTTGGAGATGTCTGACACACGGCCGATGAACGTGGTGTCCGGAAATGCGTCGAGCTGCACAACCGTGGAATCGCCGATCTTGATGCGTGACACGTCGGTCTCGTCGACCTTCACCTTCGTCTCGAGGACGCTCATGTCGCTGATCGTGAGCATCGTCGCCGCGTCCTTGTTGAACGTGCCCTGAATAGCCGTCTCGCCCTGCTCGACATTGAGGCGCGTCACACGGCCGCTCATCGGAGCGACGATCGTCGTCTTGCTCAGACTCGAGGCAGCGTCACGATAAGAGGCTGTCGCCTGATCGATCGCGTGGGTCGCCGCCTCCAGTTGTGCCTGGGCGACTTCGACCTGCGTGCGGAGCTGCTCGATCTGCTCATCGGAAACGAGCGTCGGATTCGCCTTCTTGAGCGCCATCAGACGGTCGAAGTTGCGCTGTGCCTGAGCAAGCGCAGGCTTGGCCTGCGCCGCTTGTGAGCGCGCCGACGCCACCGCCGCCGTGGCTCTCTCGACGTTCGCCCGGTATTGCGAAGGATCGATCTCGAGCAGGAACTGGCCTTTGGTCACCATCTGGCCTTCCTTCACCGCCAGGCGTACGATGCGCCCACTGATGTCGGCGCTGATGTCGACCTTTGTGTGGGGCTGAACCTGACCGCTCGCCGTCACCGAAGCGACGAGATCCCTTTTCTGAACTTTTTCCATGCGCACTTCAGTGGCCTTGTTGCGGCCTTTCATCGCGCTCGTGACGCCGATAATGACGACCGCTAAAACGATCGCGCCGGCAACTGACCACTTGGTTCTTTTCTTCATTTGTCGATCCGATTAGCGAAGGGGATGACCGACGGCGCTCTCGAGAGCGGCGAAGGCTTTGTGATAGTCATAAACGGCGGTGATGCGGTCACTCTCGGCGCGCTCGTAGGTTGCGCGCGCCTCCGTCAGGTCGACGAACGTCGTCGCCCCGATTCTATAACGGTCCTGAACCAGTTTGAGCTCCTGCTTCGCCTTTGCCGCGTTCTGTTCCTGCAGCGTGACTGTCTTCTCCGCCGTCACGAGCGTCAGGTAAGCAGCAGTGACATCGGCCGTGAGCGCGAGCTCTCTCGCCCTTACGCTGTAGCGCGCGTCGGAACGGCTGGCCATTGCTTCCTGAAGACGCTGTTCACGTGCAAACCCGTCGAACAACGGCAGCGACAATGACGCCGAGATCGACCGGGGAGATTTCGTAAAACTGAACGGGAACTTCGCGTTGCTGTTACGGATCGCCTGCGCCTCTGCGCTCGTGAAAGCCATTGCGCTGCACTCGGCCAACTGGTTCGAGAGATTGAGCGCGGCTCGAACTTCTTCCGTTCGTATGCAGCTGGCGCGCGACGCGTCGAGTTGCGCCGCGGCCTGCTGAACCGGGTAGTTGGAGTTCGCGTAGCCATAGGTGTAGCCACCTATGCCCGTCGAAAGGGACAAGGTTGGCGAGTACTCGCCCTTTTCTCGCCTCACGTTCAGGTCAGCCACATGCTCTCTTGACCGGAGAGCGAGAACTCCCGGATTCTGAGTGTGCGCGGACTCGATCAGCTGCTGCAGGTTGAAAGCGAGCGGAGTAACTGGAAACTGGTTCACCAGCTTCACATTCGCCGGCTCCGGTGTTCCCATCTGCTGAAACAGCCTCAATTTTTCGATCTCGACCTGATTTCTCGCCTTGAGCGCCTGAACTCTCTGAAGGCCGAGCGCGACTTCGGCTCGCTGGACGTCGAGCTGCGTACCGGATCCGACGATCTCTCTGGCTTGCGCGAGAATCAGCTCCTGCTGCGACGCGACGACCAGTGAATCCTGGAGATCCGCATTCGCCTCGGCCTGGAGCGCCGACAAGTACTGCTGCGAGACGTTACTGCGCAACGTTTCCGTCGCGCCGGTAATGTCGGCTTCGACCGCGTCGCGATTCGCGCGCTGCAGGCTCGGTGTCACCAGCGTGGCACTGTTGAGCCGGTAGCTTAGCCCAATCTGGTAGTTGGACTGGTTGACGTCAGAGCTCGCGCCGAGGCTCGTGCCGCTGAAAATCTGCTGGCCGCCCTGCTGGCGCTGCATGCTGAGCGATGCGTCAGCGCTCGGCAAAAGGGCGCCGTACGCGCTGCGGACGGCGGCGCGAGCGCCGATGCGGTTGTTCTGGATTTGTTGGAGAGCCGGATTGTTGCGCCGCGCGAGCTCGATGGCTTGATCGATCGTCAGCGTCTGGGGGGCCGAATCTTGTCTTGCCACCTGGGCAGATGCCTGCGTGACGCCTGCGACTAGGCTTATGAAAAGCAGTTTTCTTATCATTGTGGGAGAGGTGAGCTTTTGTAAAACGTACGGGCAACTATATAACAGAGTTTCAGGCTCGAACACACCGAGTTTCCTTAAGATTGAATTAAGGAGCTGCGTCGGCGTTCGGAGCTTTATCCAGCGCACGATGAGAACAGCGCCGGCGTTCGGAGCGTTATCCGAGCCGTACCTATCCGAGTGGTACCCTAAAGGACGCCGATTGTCACTCCGTCGGCGCCGGCGCCAGGAAGATCCGATCGCTGATCTTTGAGTAGATGCGCTCGTAAATGCGTCTGCCCTTCTCCGCCGAAGCGAGCGAGGGCCTGCCTATGGATCCCGCGCTGCCGCTCGGAACCGTCAGCCAACCGCGCCGGTACCGCCTCAGCTGTTCGCGCGACATCATGTAGTCCTGCGCCTGATCGAGGTTCACCATTTCGGGCGCCAGATAGAGCATGATCGACGTGTCAACCTCGTCCCCGTGCATCGCTTCCCTTTGCCCTTCGAGCAGGTCCGACAGATTTACGCCGAAGATGTCTACCACTCTCACTCGCGCGGCGGTGGTGATTACGGTTGCAAGCGCCTCCTGATGCGGATCGTGCCCGTGCGCGGTGAGAAGAATGAATTCACGGACGCCGGTCGCCTCCCAGGAATCGATGAGGTCGTTGAGCATTCGGTGAAGTGTCTTCTTCCTCAGCGACGCGTTGCCAGTGAAGCCGCGTTCCGTGTCGACGTTCACTCCGTACTCCACCGTCGGGGCGCGCAACACGCCATATTCTGCGGACAGATCGTCTGCCATTCGCTCGACGATAATAGTGTCGCAACCGAGCGGCATGTGAGGCCCGTGCTGCTCACACGTGCCGATGGGTATGATCAGCCGCGGATCATTGCCAAGGATCGCAGTGACCTGCGCTGGATTGAGCTCCTTCACCCGAAGGGGCTTGGAAACCGGAATGGGGGAGGGAAGGGTCATCGCATCAGCTGGAAGTCCTAATGTAAGAAGCGGGCGTCCGGCACGGCGCGCAATCCTGGCCGGCGCTGCGATTCCGCTGTTCCTGATTGCGATGTGGGTGAGAACTCCCGCGCTACCGCGAACCAAGGGCCCGCTTGCCCAGAACGGACGGGAGCAACTAAGCGCCGCGGAAGGCGCGCTTCGAGCTCTCGAGCGGGAGCTGAACGACGCGCGCCAGCGACTCGCCGACCGCGCGACACAAGCCCTCGACGCGCCAGCCGACCGGCAAGCCGCGTTCGATTTTCTCTCAGCCAGATCTCCGCTCTGGGGTGGTGAGTCGGTAGTCCTGTACGACCGAACGCGCGCTTTCGCCTGGTCGGGTGAAATGCGGATCGATCCGGATTCTCTCAGCAGTCCGGTGAGCGCGACGTTCAGTCCGTTTTACACGACGCTCAACGTGGTGAAGACTCACGATGGCCGTCGTGCTGTCGCTTCGGCGGTGCTGTACGCAGCTCCCCCAGCGGATAGACTGACGGAATCAATCGATGCCCGCCTCGCACCGATGCAGGGTGTCGCGTCCTACGAATTCTCATCGCCGACAAATCTCCGTGGCGGACCGATAGTACTGGCGTCCAATCAGACGCCGATCCTCCGGGCGTTGCCGCGTCTTGCCACCCCCGAAGAATTGAACTTTCATCGCGCATCGATGCTACGCGCCCGGGGAACCATCGCGCTCGTCATCTTCTTGCTCGCATTTCTCCTCTATGCCTGGAGAGATCGACACGCTTTGGCGGAACGACTATTCGTGGTTGCGGTTGCCCTCGGGGTCACGGCACTTGTTCCGTGGAACTCGTTTTCGAACAGCGCGCGAATCTTCGACCCCGCCTACTATTTTTCGCGACTCGGTGGTCCGCTCACCGCAAACGCCGGCGCGCTTTGCATCAGCACGGCACTCGTGCTGCTGGCGGTTTACGCCGTGATTCGCGGTCGGCCCGAGTCACGCTGGCCGCGCGCGGCCGCGGCGCTCGGAGCGCTGGCGACGCTCGGCATCGGTATCCCGCTCGCATCGAATATCGTGCGCGGCATTGGGCAACCACCGTGGGGTTCCACGCCGGGGTTGTGGCTCTCGTGGGAGATTCCTCTCTTTCTCTTCCTGTTCGCGGTGCTGCTTGCCGCGTACTGGATGTCGCGTCTGGCATTCGGCAGGACCGGGACCGTCAGCTTTCGCGCTGCCCTCGCTATCGCCTCGATAGCCGCGATTGTCGCCCTCGCCGGACTCTCGTCGACGACTTCGCGCCAGCGTATGCAGCTCGCGGAGCAGGACGTTGCGGCGCTCAGCCACGTCGACGATTACGCGCTACAGCTTACGCGTCGCTTCGTGAACTCGCTCGCGCAATCCGCGCCACCTCGCAGTCGGGCTGATCTGCTGAAGGCCTACGCCGCGTCCGATCTCGCGTCGGCGGAGTATCCAGCGACTCTCGCCGCCTGGGACAAGAATGGGAATCAGGTCTCCGAGTTCGCGGTCGCACCGGCCGAGCCGGATTCTGCCGCGGTGTTGAGCGCGGTAAAGGAGGCGATCGGCACACATCAGACGGTGTCGCGCAGCATACTTGGACCAACCGGCGTTCAAATTCTGGCCGCTGTCGCGCATCCGCTGGGTGGTGCCACATCGATCCTCGTGTTGCCGCGGACACGTCTTCTCGCTGCCAACCCATACTCCGCCTTGTTGGGGATGGCGCCGCCGGCGGGGGGCGACCCGCCCTATGTGGTCGCGCTGACCGACGTTGCGCCTGCGGTCCACGCTGACACGGTGCGAATGTCCTGGCGCCGCGACGGTGACGAGCTTCATGGCGACCGGCTGATTGCGACAAGCGCCGGAACAGTGCGCGCACATGTGGAAATAGATCTCCGCTCCGCCTGGGCCCGCGCCGAACGCGGGACTCTGGTCCTGCTCCTCGACCTGGCGGTCGCCGGCCTTTTCTGGCTCCTCGGCGCGCTGGCTGAAAGGGGTTTCCTGAGGTGGCTTCGTGTTCGCGCAGGGCGATGGATTTATACGTATCACGCGCGACTCACTTTGGCGCTCTTCGCTTTCTTCGTGATACCCGCTGTCGTGTTCGCGTTGTGGTCGTACAAGAGATTGCGGAGCGATGACCTGCAAACTCGCGAAGTCCTCGTTCGTGAGACGCTGCACGCGGTGACCGCCGCCAACGAGTACGGCCAGCTGCCGGGAGCCGCTCGCCGCTTCGATACTCCGCTCTTCCTCTATGCAAACGGATTCCTCGAGCGGACCAGCGATAGCCTACTCGATGCGCTTGCTCCGACGGGGCGGACCTTGCCTCCGCCGGTTGAATTGAGTTTAGCCGGCGCGGGCGAGATCTCGGCTGCGTGGGAAGCGAAGCTGGGCATGGCGAAAGTCCTTTTTGGCTACAACGCGGCGCTCGGTCCGGGGCAGGAGCGGTACGTCCTCGGGGCGCCAGCCCGCAGCGATGACCTCGCGCTGGACAGGCGCCGCCGCGATCTCGGGATGCTCGTGCTTTTCGCTACCGCAGCCGGCGCCCTCGCCGCTCTATGGCTCAGTGGGATCGCGGCGAAGCGATTGGCGAGAGATCTCGAGCTCAGCAGGATCGAAGTAGCCCGGGCCGAGCGAGTCCTCGCGTGGGGCGAAATGGCGCGGCAAGTGGCTCACGAGATCAAGAATCCACTTACACCGATTAGACTGGGTGTCCAGCATCTGCGTCGCGCGCGCAGCGATCCCCGCATCGATTACGACACGGTGCTGAACGACAACGTGCGGCGAATTCTCGCCGAGATAGACCGTCTCGATGAAATTGCGCGCTCGTTCAGTCGCTATGGCAGCGCACCAGCCGACTTACCACCGGCGGTCGACGTCGACGTCGCCACGATCGTGAAGGACGTGTTGGCGCTCGAGCAGATGGGTGATCGAAAAGTGAAATGGCAGCTGCGCGGTGCTGACAGGCCGGTGTGGGGTATGGCGAGAAAAGACGAGATGCGGGACGTGCTGCTCAACGTGTTCGAGAACGCGCGTCTCGCCGGCGCGCGGCATGTCGATGTCACCGTAACGGAGGAAGAACGAAGAGTGATGATCGAGACTGTCGACGACGGGTCCGGAATACCAAGCTCGGTGCTCCCACGGATTTTCGAGCCGCACTTCTCGACGCGCACGACGGGCAGCGGACTGGGACTGGCCGTGAGTCGCCGACTGATCGAGGCGTGGGGCGGTGAGGTTGCGATCACCAGTGAAGAGGGGAACGGGGCGAGAGTGGTGATACTTCTGGCGCGGAGCGTGGCATGAGCGCGGTGAATCGCGGCGTAGTGACGCCGCGTGCGACGAAGATTCTGCCGAGCCACATTGCCGACTGGCAGCTGCCACCGGACTGGTCGTGGGGCCCGGGCGGAATGGTCGGCGACTACCGGCATTACCAGGAAGTCGTCGACGCGCTCGGGCGCTCGTTGTCGCTGGTGACGGCACCCGATCCCGCTCACGCAGCCTGGCTCTTCGAGGAGGCCAAGCAGCTCGCTCATCGCAGCCATCCGTCGATTCCAACGACGTACCACTACTGGACTGCGTACCGCGATGTCCGTCGCGGTCCCGGATATCTGCGTCGGTGGATAACCGGCGAGACCGTTCGTGCACGTCTGGCCCGTCTTGGGCTGGCCGACATTCCGTACGTGTTTCAGATGCTTCGCGGGGCATGCTCGACGCTCGCTTACCTGCACGAGACGGGTATCGCGCATGGCGGCCTCAACGGCGATGCGTTATGGACGACACCCACGGGTCGCCTCTGGATGCTCGAGTGGCAATGGGCGGTCCCTCGCGACGCAGTTCCGGTCGACGTTCGGCCGGGCAGCGGACCGCTCGAAGCGCTCTCCCCCGAGACGACGCGTCCGTTACGGTCCGAGCTGCTGACGACGCCTCCGGAGTGGAAGTCCACTGGCTGGATTCCGACTCCGGCCAGCGACCAGTGGCAGCTGGCCGCGATGTGCTTCACCGCGCTGACGGGGGAAACTCCGCCGCCGCGCGGCGTTCCTCCAATCAAGCTGGTAAGGCCGGAGACTCCTGAAGCGCTCGCATCGGCGCTTGACCGTGCGCTCAGCGAAAATCCCGACGATCGATTTCCGTCGCTCGCGATTCTCCTACGCGCAGTCGAGCGCGGAGATCCTGCGCGCTCGGTGCTCATGGTGCGCGGCGAGCCAGATCGCGACCGGAGCGAATCCGCTGAGACGCGCATGCGTTGGGCGGTGGGCGACGATTACGAAATCCTGTCGAAGCTGGGTAGCGGCGCGTTCGGCACCGTGTGGCGCGCGCGCGATCTATCGCTCGAGCGAGAGGTGGCACTCAAGGCACTGCATCCGGCGATTGCGCGCGACGACAAAGCGGTGCGGGCCTTCTGGCGCGAAGCGAAGCTCGCGGCGCAGCTTGCGCATCCGGCGATCGTGCCGATTTATGATTGGGATTCGAGCGGAGGCTTGTCGTGGTACACGATGGAGCTCGCTGAGGAGGGAAGCATCGCGAGTCTCGTTCAGCGGTCCGGTCCCCGACAACTCGGCGAGATCGCGGATCACGTGTGCCAGGTTCTCGATGGCCTCGTCGTTGCGCACGCGAACGGGATTCTCCATCGCGATCTCAAGCCCGAAAACATTCTCATCGATCGTTACGGACGGTGGCGCATTACGGATTTTGGAATTGCCAACGTCACCGGCGAGGATCTCCCCGGCACCACCGGTACGCCGGCGTTCGCGGCGCCCGAGCAGCTGCTCGGTGAACAGCAGGGACCTGCCGCCGATTATTTCGCGTTAGCCGCGATCGTGTATTTCGCGCTCACTGGTGATGCGCCGTTTGGCGAGGACGATGCAAAGGGCATCCTGGCAAGGCAGCTGGCGGAGCGCGCCGACCTCGCATCTTTTCCGACCGTGCTCGCAAACTGGTTTCGTACCGCATTTGCGGCGAAGCCGGAAGATCGGTTTGCCGACGGAGCTGAAATGAAAAAAGCGTGGGAGACGGCGACGGCAAAAGTGTTGGCGCGCCAGCGCGGGCGCTGGTGGCGGCGCGTTGTTTCGTAGCAGAGGTCGCGCTTCTTAAGCAGAAGTCCGGCATCGCGAACTGCGCGGTCCACAAAGGCCGGATTGGCGGGCATAAATCCGGCATTTCCTTCTAAAGTCGTGCATTTGCCCGCCCATACTGATGGCTGGCGTGGCACTTGCAAGCCGTTTGGGCCACGACGAGAACGGTTATCGCTGCCGCAAATCGCCGGAGCGTGACGAATGTTTGTCGCGATGTTTTCATGGGCGTGCATCACTAGCGCCTCGGAAAAGACTTGCTAGTTTGTCCGTTTGTGAGGCGGTCGGTCTGGAGAGTGCTTGCGCGCTCACTGGGCACGCATCCTGCCTCACGACGCAACGTGCAACCGCGGTAACCGCTGCAAAGTATCTCCACCCTTTGAGAGGAACCAATCATGTTGAGAAGAAGTTGGACCGTCTGCGCGATGACGGCCTTACTCCTCGGCGGAACGGCGGCGGCGCAGTCGCCTGGTACGTTGCTGGTAGGAGGGTTCGGCACGTGGACGCACTTTGATAGCAAGTGGGGTCTGAGCACCGCATTCGGCGATTCGTGGGGCTACGGCGGAAGAGTCGGTGCTTTTATCGCGCCCAACTGGAACGTCGAAGCTGACGGCTCTTACACGCCGGCGACCGCGAAGGCCGCTGGCAGCGGGTATCAGGGCATCGGCATTCCTGGTGGTGGTGTAAAGGCCAGCGCGCTGGCAGCGCGCCTGGTTTACAGTTTCCCGCTCGGCAACCTGCCGTCGATTCACATCGGCGCTGGCGGCGTACTTGAGAATTTCCGCGGCGACGAGAACCAGGGAGGAGCAGCGTATCAGTTCGGAGCGAACGGACTCGCTGGCTTCAATCTCGGTTTCGGCGGCGTCTCGCTTCGTGTCGACGGACTCGTGAACTACCTGCCTTCGAACGGCGGCAAGTTCGATTTCGGCGCTCAGGCAGGACTCCAGCTTTCTCCGGATCTCCGCGACCTTTTCGGCGGGGGAGCAACCTCTAATCCGGTGATGTACGCTCCGTACGTCTGGTGGGACAATCTCGACGCGCCGCTCCCTGGAACCGTTGAACTCGGCGGTTTCGTTCAGTGGACTTGGTTCGATGACCACGCTGGTATCGACAACGTCGCTGTTGCCAAGGATGGACTCGGCTACGGCGGACGCCTCGGCGTGTTCCTCTCCGATCCGCGGTGGGAAATCGAGGGCGACGGCTACTACTCGCCGCAGGACAACGACATCACGCCGGCTAACGGGTACGCAAAGGTCAATGCGCACGCTTTCGCGACGCTCTTGAACTACAACTTCCCGTTTGCGCGGATGATGGGTCATCAGAGTCAGTTCATACTCGGCTTGGGTGGTACTCGTACCAGTTACAAGTTCAAGACCGCATCTGACGGGGATCTTGGCTACAACTACAACTACGGTGTCAGCGGTCTCGCCGGCATCCGGTTGGGTATTGCCAACCGCACCGCTCTTCGCGTGGACGGTGTCGTTGACTACATGCCAAACCACGAGAACAACGCGAACATGAACATTCATGTTCGTGGGGGACTCAGCTTCCTCATCGGTGGTGCGCGTCCGGAGGTAATGTGCACGTACGCCGGACTCGAAAGCATTCCTGCTTCGAGCCCGAATTGCGTTGCTCCGCCCCCGCCGCCTCCGCCACCACCGCCGCCGGCAGTTTGCCCGTACAACGCGAACATCGCGGCGACGGATCCGGCTTGCGTTGCTCCGCCTGTAGTGGTCGCGGTCGATACGACCAGAATCACCGCCCCGATCTACTTCGACTTCGACAAGTCGACGATCAGACCGGATGCGGCGACCACACTCGATGCGAAGGTTCCGTGGCTGCAGGCCAACCCCGGAATGAGAATTCGGATCGAGGGTAACGCTGACGAGCGTGGCTCCGACGAGTACAACCTGGCCCTCGGCCAGCGCCGTGCGGCAAGCGCCAAGCGGTACCTCGTTGACCACGGCATTGCGGCAGATCGCTTCGACCTCGTGAGCTACGGCGAGGAGCGCCCGGTTTGCACCGAGCACAACGAAGCCTGCTGGCAGCAGAACCGTCGCGATGACTTCCGTATCGTGACGATCGGCAGCGACAGAATAGTCGTACCGCCGCAGGAGTAAGCACCTTCTTCGCCCGAGCCTCCGAGTTGGGGGTTCGGGCGGAGACTAAAAGGCGGAGCGTCCCGCAAGGGCGCTCCGCCTTTCTGCATCTCCCGCGTCCATTGCACCGGGACCCGACAGACTCCGGGACGGATCGGTTGCTCCGGCCCGAGACAGACTCCCGGACGGATCGGTGCGGGGGCGGTAGCGGAGCGCTTCCGCGATGTGAGCGGGAGCAACCTCGCTTGCATTCTCCAGGTCCGCAATCGTACGTCCCACTTTCAACACGCGATGATAACCGCGCGCCGAGAGCCCCAGGCGGTCAGCAGCGGTTTGAAGCAGCGTCCTCGCCTCGGCGTGCACAGGGGTATACGCATCAAGCCAGCGACCGATTGCGTAGGCGTTGCAGGATATCCGCTGCGTTCGCGGGTATCTCTCTCGCTGTATCGCGCGGGCGCGCTCGACTCGCGCGCGAATCGATGTGGATGCGTCGCCGCTGATTGTACCGCTCAGATCGCGGAGAGCCACTGCGCCTACGGTCACGTGCATGTCGATTCGGTCCGCCAGCGGACCGGAGATGCGAGCGTTGTAGCGGTCTACGTCGGCGGAGCTGCAATTACACGTTCCATTGGGCTCGCCAGCTTTTCCGCAGGGACAGGGATTGGAAGCGCCGACGAGAGTGAACCGCGCCGGATACGTGACGGCTTGTGCCGCCCGGGCGATCACGACTTTGGCGTCCTCCATCGGTTGTCTCAGTCCATCCAACACGTGCCGCGGAAACTCGAGCATCTCGTCGAGGAATAGAACTCCGTGGTGCGCGAGGCTTACTTCGCCCGGTCGAGGCAGGGAGCCACCGCCAATGAGTCCGGCGCTCGATATCGAATGATGTGGCGCTCGGAACGGGCGGACTCCTTCATTCACACTGCTGCGTCCGAGAACGCCAGCCACCGAGTGAATCGCTATCACCTCGAGCGCTTCCTCTTCGGTGAGCGCCGGTAGAATCGTCGGCATGCGTCGCGCGAGCATGGTTTTTCCCGCGCCCGGTGGGCCGACCAACAGCACGTTGTGTCCGCCCGCTGCGGCCACTTCCAGCGCTCGCTTCGCACCCTGCTGACCAACGACATCGGTAAAGTCCGTTGCATCCGTCCGTTCCGCCGACGCTGCAGGATGCTCCCTCGCCGGTGTGAGCGTTCCGTCGCGCAGCTCCCTTACAAGATCCATGAGCGTAAGTGGTGCGGACAGACGCAGCGCACTTACCCTCGCCGCTTCCGCGACATTGGGCGCCGGGAGCACAAGGGTCGACATGTCTGCGCGCAGCGCATGACGTGCGATCGATAGCGCGCCGCGCATCGTCCGCAGCGCTCCATCAAGCCCGAGCTCTCCGACGAACAT
>DASWDV010000008.1:0-15004 GCA_036395075.1 Gemmatimonadaceae bacterium
ATCACGGTGACGCCTCCCACCATCCAGCCTGGGTACGAGCCGGTGCCGGGGCGCGGGCCGCAACGAGTACCGACCGTATTCGACACCACGACCCGTCGGGACACCGGCGCGGTGCGCCGGCCGACAGTTTTCGATACAACGCGTCGTCGCGCGCGCGTGCTGCGCGATACGACTCGCCGCGATACGACGAGCCCGCGAACCGATACCATTCCGTCGCCCGCCCGCCCTCCGATTCCTCGCCCGATTCCGCGCTGATGCGCTATCACGCGCGTTGGGTGCTGCCGATCACCCAGCCGCCGATCGAGGATGGAACCGTCGTCGAGAACGACGGACTTATCACTTACGTTGGTCCGCGCGCCGATGCCCCCGCCGGCGACGACTACGAGCTCGGCGAAGCGATTCTTCTGCCGGGCCTCGTGAACAGCCATACGCATCTCGAGCTCACCGCAATGCGCGGCTTCCTCGAGAATTGTCAGTTCGCGGAATGGATCGACACGCTTCGTCAGAGCCGGAACGAGATTCTCGACGCCGAGATGCTGCTGGATTCGGCGCGCCTGGGAATTATCGAAGGGCTCGAAGCCGGCATCACGTCCTACGCCGACACGTGCTCGAGTGGCGTCGTGATGCAAGCAATGCGCGAGCTGGGCGTGCGCGGGATCATGTACCAGGAAGTATTCGGTCCGGATCCGTCGCAGTCTGACCTCGCGATGCGCGATCTGGAAGATCGCGTCGAGAAGCTCCAACTCGAGCAAACCGCCCTCGTCTCGCTCGGTGTCTCGCCCCACGCACCGTACACGGTCTCTGATCCCCTCTACCAGGCGGCGGCTGGATTCGCGAAGGCACGTCATCTCCCACTTGCGATGCACATCGCCGAGAGCGAGCCCGAGAGCGCTTTGGTGACTGAGGGCAAGGGCGACTTCGCCGACCGATGGAGCCGCCGCGGAATTCCCGTTGGACGAAGAGCGCGATCACCCATCGCGCTGCTCGAGCAGAGTGGAGCGCTCCAACCTGGCGCACTGCTCATCCACTGCGTGCGGGTCGACGCCGCCGACATCGCGACGATCGCGCGCAAGGGCTGCTCGGTCGCCCACTGCCCCGCGTCGAACGCGAAATTCGGACACGGAATCGCGCCGCTGCTCTCGCTCATAAGCGCGCAGATTCCCCTCGGAATGGGATCTGATTCGGTGGCGAGCAACAATCGAATGGACATTCTCGACGAAGCGCGTCTCGCCGTCCTCATCCACCGCGCCGCGACCCGCCGTCACGACGCGTTTGGAGCCCACCAGGCACTCGAGCTGGCGACGATCGGGGGCGCGCGCGCACTGGGAATGGACTCTCGCATCGGATCTCTCGAGGCCGGCAAGGACGCCGACCTCGCGGCGTTTCGTGTCGATATTCCCCGCACGACCCCGGTGGGCGATCCATACTCCACGACCATCTTTGCCCTCCCCGGTCGCTCCGCCGAGCTGGTGACGGTTCGAGGCCGTGTCCTGGTTGAGCGTGGTCGATGCAAGGCGGTGGATCCTTTGCTCGCCGGCCGCGTGGCGGTGATTGGCACCGCTCTCGCTGAATGGTCTACGTCGCGCACTCTCTAGGCAACGCCGACGCCCGGGTGGCGCACCCGCATGTGTAGCCAGTATCTTCAATTCTCCCCACCGATAGGAAGCCTGTTCCATGGCGGTAGATAACCACCACCGTATCTGGCGCGACGGTAAGTTCGTGGATTGGGAAGACGCGACCATTCACGTGATGAGCCACGTCGTTCATTACGGCTCGAGCGTCTTCGAAGGTATTCGCTGTTACGAGACGCCCAACGGCCCCGCGGTCTTCCGACTCGACGCCCACATGCGACGGTTTGCGGATTCGTGCCGCATCTACCGCATGCCGCTTCAGTACTCGATCGAGGACATGTCCAAAGCGGCGGTCGAAACGGTCGCGGAGAATGAGCTGCCGCACTGTTACCTGCGCCCGGTTGCAATAAGAACCGGCGAGCAGATGGGCGTGCTGCCGTCCGACACTCCGCTCGAGGTTTTCATTATCCCCTGGACGTGGGGCACGTACCTGGGTGCTGACGCTCTCAAGAACGGTGCTGACGTCTGTGTTTCGAGCTGGAGACGTCCTGCCCCCGACACGATCCCGATGATGGCGAAGGCGGGCGGCAATTATCTGAATGGACAGTTGTCCAAGATGCAGGCGCGCGTCGACAACTACGTCGAAGGTATCATGCTCGATTCCTTTGGGCTCGTGTCCGAGGGAAGTGGCGAGAATCTCTTCCTCGTGCGCGATGGAAAGCTGTTCACGTCAACGATCAGCGCTGGAATCCTGAACGGCATCACTCGTGACTCGGTGATTAGGATTGCGCGTGACATGGATATCGAGGTCGTCGAGCAGTCGATCCCTCGCGAGATGCTCTACATCGCCGATGAGCTGTTTTTCACCGGCACCGCGGCGGAAATAACCCCGATTCGGTCAGTGGATCGCATTCCGGTCGGTCCCGGAAAGCCGGGCGCGATCACGCTCCGGATCCAGCGCGAATACATGGGGATTGCGAGCGGGACTCTGGAAGACCGCTACGGCTGGCTGACTCCGGTGCCGGCGCGGAAGACCGCATCGGTGACTCGCGGGAAAGTGTCGAGAGAGGCGGTAGGAGATATGTCTGCGTCGGCCATCTAGTTCAGGGCCAAGGAACCGGAACGGCAACTGAAGACTACCCGCGAGGAGCTTTCGGCCGAGCCGGCTTGCGGCTTCGGGCCGCCGCGAGACCCATTCGTAGCATGCTCGCAGCCGCCAGCCGGCTCGGCCCAGAGTCCCCAGCAGGTAGTCTTAACTTGCAGTTCCAAAAGACTAAGCGGGTAACGATGCCTGCCCGCCAATCGTCGCATTAGACGGGTAGTACCGGTGTACGAGTTGTATATTTGGGTGGGTTTGCCAAGGAGGAGTGCTTGATCGTTGGTTGTCTGGCACTGAATGCTTCATTTGAGCCGTTGACGATGGTGCCGCTGCGCCGCGCCTTGCGGTTGGTGATCGATGGAAAAGCGGAGATCGTCGAAGCGGATTTTGATCGCGTAGTTCGTTCCGAGCGCCTGACGCTGCCGCGGCCGGCAGTGATTCGCCTGACGCGGTTTATCCACGTTCCGCGGCGCTTCCGCCGCCAGGTAACGAACACCTTCCTGTTCGCCCGTGATCGGTACCGCTGCCAGTACTGCGGGCGCCTTCAAATCGAGCTCAAGCCGCGCGAATCCCTGACCCGCGACCACTTGATCCCGCTCTCACGCGGCGGTGCGAACGATTGGACGAACGTGGTGACCGCATGCAGTCCCTGCAATACGCGTAAGGCGAACAACCTTCCAAGCGAGATCGGCATGCACCCGATGCACGCGCCAGTGGAACCGCACTTCGTTCACCTGAGTTGGGCCGTGAGAAGGCTGACCGCCACTCAGGCGAAGTACATCAAGCTGTTCTACGGGGAAGAGACGCTGCATCATCTCGAAGACCTGGAGCAGCGGCACCCTCACGGGCAGCATCACGCGCCGCACAGAGTCAGTTAACTGCAACTGAAGATTACCCGCTGGGAGCGGTGGGCGGACCGGCCGGCGGCTGCGAGCTTGCTATGAATGCGCTCTCGGCGACGTCGACGAGATGCTTGAGAAACGGCGGATAGCCGCAAATGAGATAGGAGTAGCGCGGCCCGAAGAAGCGGAGAGTATGGAGGATTTTCGCGATGTCGGGACCGGTGTTCTTGACGATCCCGTTTTTCTGGAGCGAGAGTCCCATATTTAGTCCGGTTGCCCACGCGCCCATGCTGAAGGCGTTGATCGTGATCCATGGCTTGCGGCCGTAGCAGTAGGTCGCGAAGTAGCTGACGAAGATGTGGCTTTCGTGACGCTCCTTCTCGCTCCGAACCCAGTTGTACGGCGTCCCGGTTGACCCCGACGATTCGTCGATCGTCGTCCGCTGTCTCATGAAAGTTCCGCCGACGCAGCGCGCGCCGGTCGGGTACTGTTTTATGTAGGACTCTTTGTCCGTTTCCGGGACGCTCAGGTCCTGTGATTTGCGAAGGAATTCACCGTACGCTGGTACGTTCCGAATAGCGCGGTAGTACGCCTTGCGCGCTTTGACCCGCGACGCCCACGCCATGTATCCCGGTGGAAGCATCCTAAAAATTCCGAGGAAAGTCGGATAGCTGCCGCAGGAAGCTTTGAGTACCCAGTCGCACGGTAGCTGGATCGCGAATTCAACGCGCTCGCGCAGAGTGGGCCGTTTCCGGTGGTCGAGATTCATGCCGTCCTCCAGGGTTGCAACTGCTGCTGGTGAATGCTTACGGTGCAAGCATACCTCGACCACGCAGTCGTCCCAATGCGTCAAATGACGTAGACGGCGAACGACACTACGTATGCAGTAGTTTCCCGCTGGAAAACCATTAACTTTTTGACTTCGTCTTCACCTCAGGCCATCCAGTAAGTCATGACAAAGTTTGCAACGATAGAAACGAACAAGGGAACGATGCGCGCCGAGCTGTACGACAAGGAGGCGCCGAACACGGTGGCGAATTTCGAGAAGCTCGCGAATTCCGGGTTCTACGACGGGACGAAATTTCACCGCGTCATCAAGGATTTCGTCGTTCAGGGCGGCGATCCCTACTCGAAAGGCGGCGAGCACGCCAAGGGACCGGTCGGAACCGGCGGTCCGGGCTACAAGATCGACTGCGAGACGAAGGGGAATCCGCACACCCACCAGGTCGGCGCGTTATCGATGGCGCACGCCGGGAAAAACACCGGTGGCAGCCAGTTCTTCATCGTCCTCAACGAGCAGAACACCAAGCACCTGAACGGAGTCCATACCGTTTTCGGAAAGGTGATCGAAGGAGTCGACGTAGTCCCCAAGATCAGCGCGAACGACACGGTGTCGAAGGCGAGGGTCACGAGCGGCCCGGGGGGAAAGTGATGGCGCCGAAAAAGAAGACCGATCTGGGCGCGGCACTGACGGGATTGATCCTCGGCGCAGTGACACTTTTCCTGTTGCTGACTTCGATAGTGCTGCTGACGAACGCCCGCTATCGAGGTCGCGAGGCGGTGGCGCCGCCAAGCGCGGCGCAGGCGTCGCGCCCGTAAGACTGGCGGGCAAGTTGTTGACGATTCGCTCAGGCCTGCGTATATTACTGACCGGTCAGTAATTATCTGTTTAGCAATGCCCGAAACGAAGCCCGCTCCAGCAAAATCGAAGTCGGCCGCACCCAAATGGCGCCGACGCCCAGAGCACCGGCCCCAACAGATCATCGAGGCCGCCCTCCAGGTCTTCGGCGAATGCGGTCTCGCCAAAGCCAGGCTCCAGGACATCGCCAAGCGCGCCGGAGTCTCCAAAGGCACCATCTACCTCTACTTCCCCAACAAGGAAGAGCTCTTTCGCGAAATGATCCGACAGACCGCCGTCGTCGCGATCCAATCCGCCGAAAAGACCATCACCCAGGGCACGCCAACCAGCCAGTTGTACGCCGCGATGCGCGCCCACTGGAAATTCGTCCGCTCCCCGGTATTCAGCACCATTCACCGCCTCGTCCTCGGCGAGCTGCACCAGTTTCCGGACCTCGCCCAGTTCTATGCGGACGAGGTGGTGGCGCGCGGGCAGAAGCTTCTCAGTGGAATTGTGCGCCGCGGCATCGACGCCGGCGAGTTTCGTGAGATAGATCCCATGGTCGCCGCACGAATGCTAGTTGCCATCACCGTCATGAACGGTATCTGGCGCGATGAACACACTGGCGTTCCGCTCCTCTGCCATAAGAACGACGAGGAAGTTTTCGGCGAGCTGGCGCAGTTCTATCTCCACGCGATCGCGGCATCCGAGGGCGCCTTCGCGCAAGCAGATGGGGCACCCGCGGAGCCAATCTCGTTCATTCCTTTCATAAATGACTGAAATCTCTTCCACCGTCCGCGTTCATTTCCTGACCGCGGTTGCGATCTTCGCGTTGGCTCCGTTGGGCGCTAACGCTCAGAACGCGCCTGTAGTTCCGCTCACGCTTGGTGAGGCCGCGCGCCTCGCCGCGCGGCAGAGCGCGATTGCGCAGGGGGCGCGTCTCCGCGCCGACGAAGCTCAGGCCCGAGTCCGCGAGCGCAAAGCCGATCTGCTGCCCACGTTCAGCAGCTACGTCCAGGAAGCTGGCCGCACTTTCAACACCTCCACACTCGGCATCGATTTCCCCGCGACGCCTGGCAACCCGCCGCTATTCGATCCGAAGGGCCAGGTCGAAGGCCCGGTGAACACGCTCGACATCCGTGGCCGCGTTCAGCAGAACCTGCTCGACTTTGGCGCGATTGGACGGGTGCGCTCGGCGCAGGCGCAGGCGCGCTCCTCAAGCGCCGATGCCGAGGCGACCGCCGAACAGGCCGCGACGATCGCGACCAACGCGTACGTGAGAGCGATGCGCGCCGACGCCGACCTCCGCGCTCGACAGGCCGATACTGTACTCGCCACGGAGCTCCTTGGGATCGCGCGGTCCCAGCTCCAGGCCGGCACCGGTGTCGGGCTGGATGTTACCCGCGCGCGAGCGCAGCTCGCGGCGACGCGCGCCAGCTTCATCGCATCGCGCAACGCGCGCGACCACGCCCGGCTCGACCTTCTGCGCTCCCTGGCGCTGCCACTCGGCACCGAAATCGTTCTGGCGGACTCGTTGTCGCCGACAGCCGCGCGCGAGACGCTTCCTGACGAAACGACGCTTGTCGCACAAGCGATCAACAACCGTCCGGATCTACTCGCCGAGGAGGAGCGGATACGCGCGGCAAAGCAGGGCCTCTCTGCCATCAAGGCCGAACGGCTTCCTTCGCTCGGTCTCGTTGCGGACGATGGCGCAATCGGAAAAAATGGCGCGAAGCTGCTCAACACTTACACGTGGGGATTGCAGGTGAGCGTCCCGATCTTCGACGGTTTCCGCCGTGAAGCGCGCGTACAGGAGCAGCAGGCAGTCGTGAAGGAGGCAGAGATCCGCCGCCGCGATCTCGAGCAGCAGGCCGAGGTCGATGTGCGCGGCGCCTTGCTCGATCTTTCGAACGCACGCGAGCAGCTCGACGCCGCGAGCGAAAGGCTGCGGCTCGCCGAACAGGAGCTGATCCAGGCGCGTGACCGCTTCAACGCCGGTGTAGCTGGCAACGCAGACGTAGTGAACGCCTCGCTTGCTCTGACAGCCTCGCGAACCCTTGTGAACGACGCTGAGACCGCCTATCAGCTCGCGCGAATTTCGCTTGCCCGCGCGACCGGAAGCGTTACGACACTGAGATGAACACGAAGGATTCTTTGCTAACGTCCAATTAGACTATCAGGAACACAGGAAAAGTTATGGCAACCGCAATCGAGACCGAATCACCCGCCACTCCTGCTTCACGCAACGGCAGATCCGCCGCGGCAGAACCTGGCGAGCCATCGACGAAAAAGAAATTCGTCCTGCCCATTGTCGGCGTCGTCGCGCTCATTCTCTTGTTCTGGGCATTCCAGAAATGGAGCTACGGTCGCTCGCACCAGTCGACCGACAACGCACAGGTCGATGGCCACATCGTACCCGTCCTGGCCAAGGTCGGCGGTTACGTGAAGACGGTGAATGTCAGCGAGAACGACCACGTTAACGCGGGCCAGCTGCTTGTGCAGCTCGACGATGATGATTACCGCGTGCGGTTGCAACAGGCGCAGGCAGATCTCGCGGCAGCCGAAGCCACCGCTGGAGGTAACGGCTTCGCCGGTCAGGCGCAGGCGCAGGTCCAGAGCGCCGCCGGCCAGCGTGCCGCGCTCGACGCGCAGATCGGCGCCGCTCGCGCCAACGCCAACAAGGCGGACGCGGATCTCGCCCGCGCCCGCGAGCTTGCCGCGAAGCAAATCATCTCGAAGCAGCAGTTGGATGCGGCGCAGGCGACCGCGGCCGTCGCTCATGCGAATCTTTTGGCCGCTGAGCGTCAGGCGGCGGCAGCGGGAGGAACGGTGAACACCGCGGAGGCTGGTGTGCGTGTCGCCAACGCGCGTACTCTCGCATCGCGCGCCGCCGCTGCGAATGCGCAGCTGCAGCTCGATTACACGCGGATCACGGCGCCGGCTTCCGGCGAAGTCTCGCGCAAGCAGGTCGAGGTTGGACAGCTCGTCGCGCCCGGGCAGCCGCTGCTCAGCATCGTCGCCGACACCGGCGTCTGGGTCACCGCGAACTTCAAGGAGACACAGCTCGCCAAGATTCGCCCCGGTCAGCCGGTCGAGTTCGAAATCGATGCTTATGGTGGATGCGTCGGTGAGGGAAAAGTGGCGAGCGTAAGCGGCGCGACGGGGGCGAAGTTCGCTCTTCTGCCACCCGACAACGCGACCGGAAACTTCACCAAGGTCGTGCAGCGCGTCCCGGTGCGAATCGCGGTAACGAAGCCGTGTGCGGGGAATCGGCCGTTGCGACCAGGTTTATCGGCTAACGTGCACATCGACACCTCAAACCGGTGAGCACCGCCGTACTGCGGTCGTCGGGGATCGCGACATCCTCCGAAGACCGCTACGCACATAAGTACATCATCGCCGCAACGGTTACGATGGCGGCGATGCTCGAGCTGATCGACACGTCCATCGTCAACGTTGCGATTCCTCACATGATGGGGAATCTCGGCGCCACGCTCGATGAGATCGCGTGGGTCTCGACCGCCTACATCATCGCCAACGTCATAGTCATTCCGATGTCGGGGTGGCTGTCGGCGTATTTCGGCAGAAAGCGCTACTTCACCGGCTCGATCCTTCTCTTCACGGTGGCGTCTTTCTTCTGCGGCGCATCGTCCTCGCTACTCGGGCTGATATTCTGGCGAGTGATTCAGGGAATCGGCGGCGGCGCGCTGCTGTCGACCGCGCAGGCCACGCTCTACGAATCGTTCCCGCCCGAAGAGGCCGGAACCGGAATGGCGATTTTCGGCGTCGGCGTGATGGTCGGTCCGACACTGGGTCCGACGCTTGGTGGCTGGATCACGGATAATTACAACTGGCCGTGGATCTTCTACATCAACGTCCCGCTCGGCATCATCGCAGCGATTCTGACGATGACATACGTGAACGATGCCGAGCACCAGGAGCGCGCCGACAAGATCGATTACTTCGGAATCATCCTCCTGACGCTCTGCGTGGGATCGCTGCAGTGGATGCTCGAGCGCGGTGAGCGCTACGACTGGTGGGACTCGCGACTGGTGACGATGCTCGGCGTGACCGCGCTCATCTCGGGAATCGCTCTCATCTGGCGCGAGCTTACCACCGACGAACCAGTGATCAACTTCCGGATCTTGAAGAGTCGACAGCTCACTGCCGGCGTCAGCATGGGTCTGCTGCTCGGGTTTGCGTTGTACGGCTCTGTGTTCATTCTGCCCGTTTTTCTGCAGCAGCTGCTCCAAATGACCGCCTGGCAAACCGGCAAGATCATATTGCCCGGTGCGATAGCGTCAGCGATAACCATGGCGGTGGTCGGACGGAACGCGATGCGCCTCGACGCGCGCTACACGATTGTGGCGGGTGCCTTTCTTTTCTTCTGGTCGATGCTCAAGCTGTCCCATCTTACGTCGGTGAGCGGGTCGGGGGATTTGTTCTGGCCGCTGGTGCTGCGCGGCGTGGCCCTCGGGCTCATTTTCGTTCCATTGACGAACGCCACCATGGCCGATCTCAAAGTCGAAAACCTGGCGCAGGGCACCGGCATGTTCAATTTGATGCGTCAGCTCGGGGGATCGCTGGGAATCGCCGTGATGGCGACGCTTCTCGCACATTTCATGTCGATTGAAAAAGCGGTCCTCGTAGAGCACGTCGGCATCAGCGATCCGGAGACTCTGAGCCGTCTCTCGATGATCACGCGGGGTCTGATTTCGCGCGGGATCAACCCATTGACGGCGCAGCAGCAGGCATTGGCGATTCTCGATCGGCAGGTAACGGTACAATCGAGCATGCTCGCGTTCTCGAGGATCTACTTCTACAGCGGTCTGGTGCTGGTAGGTGCGCTGCCATTGCTACTGTTATTCAGGACCGGTCGTGCGCGCGGCTCGATGGGACCGGTTCACTAGGAGACGGCGCCTTGTCCAAGAGTGATTCTGGCGACGCCAGTGAGGGTCCTCCAACCGTATCTTACGGTCAGAGTCCCTACCAGCCGCCTTCGTCACCCCGTCAACAGTTGACCGCACCCATACGTATTTCTGACGAGGAGCGAGAGCTCGTAAGTCTGGCCAAAAAGGGGGACGAGCGGGGTTTCGCCGGCCTCGTACGTCTGCACCAGCGGCGAGCGTACATCGTGGCGCGGTCGATAGTCCTGACGCACGAGGACGCCGAGGATGCGGTGCAGGAAGGGTTTCTGCGAGCGTATCAGGCGTTGGATCGGTTCGATCCGGCACAGACTTTCGGGGCGTGGCTGAATCGAATCGTGGCGAATGCGGCGCTCGATCTGGCCCGTCGGCGGAAGGTGAGGAACGCCGAGGAGCTCTCCGAATCGATTCCCGCTGCTTTCCGCGATCCGGCGGAAGGCGGTGAGCTGCGCGAGCGGCTCCAGGCGGCGTTGGCGCAGCTTCCGGATCGGGCGCGGTCGGTGATAGTCCTCCACGATATCGAGGGCTTTACGCACGCTGAGATTGGCGAGATGTTGGGTATACCGGGCGGAACGGCTCGCTCGGATTTGCACCACGCGCGACAGAAGTTGCGCGTCCTGCTTGGAAACTTGAGGGATTAGAGATGGAAGATCGTACCGATTTGCGGCTCGACGACGAAGGTGATGCTGAGATCACGGCGATGCTCCGTGAGGTTTACGCATCGCCCGCCGAAGGCGCGTATTGGGTTTCCCTCGAGACCCGCATCATGGGCTACATCAAGGCGCATCAGCAGGCGGTGATTCCAGTCAACTGGTGGTCGGATCTCGCGAGCTGGGCCGGGCCGGGACTCGCGGCGGCGGCGCTCCTTTTCGTCGCAACCGGCGTTCTCTGGTCGAGGCAGAAAGACGAAGATCTGCGAACGAGCTACGAGGCCGTCACCGAGCCGCTCGCCTCCGATGTGCTGCCTGGCGCGGTGCAGGTTGTAACAGCACCGCACGATGGCTCATCGCAGCGCGAAGCGACGTTCCGTTACGTCTTGTCACACTGAGGTCGAGAATGCAACGCACCAAAGGCTACGCATTAATGTTTCTGCTCGGCGCATTCGTTACCGGCGGCGCGCTCGGGTTCACCGCATCCCGAGTGATCGGTGGTGGCCACGATCGCGAGATGCGCGGGCCGCGCGCCTATCGGCAGAGGATGGCTGAGGAGCTCAACCTCACGCCCAGGCAGCAGGCGTCGGTCGACTCCCTGATCGAGCAGAAGCACCGTCAGATCGTCGCGCTCTACAAGCCGGTGAAGCCGCAGCTCGATTCGATCGCGATTCTGGCGCGCGTGGTCAGCGATAGCACCCACGCCCAGATCAAGCGGCTATTGAATCCGGAGCAGCAGACGAAGCTCGACAAAATGCGCGCCGCGGCCCGCCACGACCTGGCGGAGCGGCGCGGTGGCGACACCCTGGGCCGGCCGCCCGGGCCGCCCCCTGGCAACCCTCCGTACTAGAAGCTCCTCCTCACCAACGAAAACCCGCCGATGCAGCTCTGCATCGGCGGGTTTTTTGTTCTAACGCCCTGGGCGTTATTCGGACTCGGCAATGTCCTGTTCGGAACGGCCGACGTTCTTCTGAAACTTGCCTTTGAGCTCTTCGGTCCGGCCCTTGATGTGCTCGCTCGAGTTGTCGGTGATATCGCCCAGATCGCCACGGATTTTGCCCTTCATTTCCTTGGCGGTGCCTTTGATTTCGTTGTTGAGACCTCTGTCGTTCAGATCTCTCTCGTTTTGATCCTTCATACGCCCTCCTTAATGAAATGCACTTGCTTCCATACTCTAGGAACGCAATCGACATGCCCTGTTTAACGTCTGTTTGCCACGCGCCGGTATCGGCCTTGCAAAGGGTGGCGCGCTTGCGGAAATTGCGAGGTCAAAGCCGCCAGCTGTCGGGCAGGCCTGAACAACCTCTATAGGTCGCGCAAATCAGTACTCACCTCGAAGCTCGTCCGAGCGGCCGTCGCCTCGCAAAACTCACTATCCTCGCGCTCGGTGTCGTCTACGGAGACATCGGCACCAGCCCTCTCTACGCACTGCGCGAGTGCTTCAAGACAGAACATGGCCTGACTCCGGTTCCGAGC
The DNA here is from genome assembly GCA_036395075.1 of Gemmatimonadaceae bacterium. Classification (GTDB taxonomy): domain Bacteria; phylum Gemmatimonadota; class Gemmatimonadetes; order Gemmatimonadales; family Gemmatimonadaceae; genus UBA4720. The sequence continues at coordinate 12,182 of DASWDV010000008.1, forward strand.
AACGTCTACGGCGTTCTGTCGCTCATTGTGTGGTCGCTGATAATCATCGTCAGCATCAAGTACATCGTCTTCATCATGCGAGCGGACAATAACGGTGAGGGCGGAATCCTCGCGCTGCTGGCGCTCATTCTCCAGAAGCAGCGGCGCGACGCCGATTCGCTTCGCCGCAAAACCATCATCGCTCTCGGACTGATCGGGGCTGCGCTTCTCTACGGCGATGGCGTGATCACGCCGGCGATCTCGGTGTTGAGCGCGGTCGAAGGATTGGAGGTCGTTGCGCCGCAGTCGCAGCACCTCGTCATCCCGCTCACGATCGGGATCCTGATGGCGTTGTTTTTTTTCCAGGAGCGCGGGACCGCCAAGGTCGGCCGCATTTTCGGACCCGTGATGGTGGCCTGGTTCGTTGCCATCGGAGGGCTGGGCCTGCGTGAAATCTTTCAGGCGCCGCAGATTCTTGCCGCGGCGAATCCCTGGTATGGCCTGAGCTTCTTCCTTGAACATGGGCGCGCGGCTTTCATCCTGCTCGGCGCTGTCGTCCTGGCGGTAACCGGTGCCGAAGCGCTCTACGCGGACATGGGGCACTTCGGTAAACGGCCCATCAGGCTCGCCTGGTTTCTGCTCGTGTTGCCGGCGTTGCTCGCGAACTATTTCGGCCAGGGAGCGCTGATCCTTCGCGATTCGGCCAGCGCGGTCAATCCTTTCTACCTGCTCGCGCCAAGTGCCCTGCAATTTCCGCTGATAGTGCTGGCGACGGTCGCGGCAATTATCGCGTCGCAGGCCTTGATCTCCGGTGCGTTCTCACTCACTCAGCAGAGCGTACAGCTAGGCTACAGTCCACGAGTGCAGATCATCCATACGTCGGCCCAGGACACCGGCCAGATCTTCGTTCCCGAAATAAATCGTGCACTCGCCCTCGGCTGCGTTCTGGTCGTCCTGTTTTTCCAGTCATCGAGCGCGCTTGCGGCCGCATACGGCATTGCGGTCACGGGCACGATGGCGATCACGAGTGTTCTCTTCTATGTGCTCGCGCGCACGCACTGGCAGTGGAGCGTTCTGCGCGCGGGTGCCCTGACAGCGTTTTTCCTGATCATCGATCTCGCCTTTTTCTCCGCGAACATGCTCAAGATCGTGCAGGGAGGCTGGGTGCCGCTCGCGATCGCGCTCGGAATCTTCGTTTTGATGACGACGTGGCAGCGTGGGCGCCTGATCGTGCGCAGTCTACTTGTGGATGCCTCGATCCCGCTTGACGCCCTGCTAAAGGATCTTGGCGATGAGAACCCCGACAAACGGTTCAAGCCGGCGCGGGTTCCGGGCACCGCTGTGTTCCTGACTTCGGAGTCGAAGGATGCACCGCTGGTGCTGCTGCACCATCTCAAGCACAACAAGGTGCTGCACGAGAACGTCGTGCTGCTCTCGATCGTCTCGGCGCAGGTGCCAGAGGTCCCGATCACCGAGCGTGTCGAGGTCGTTTGCTTCCCGCACAATTTTGGTCGGATAAAGGCGAAGTACGGATTCATGCAAACGCCGAACGTGCCCGAGATACTCTCGCTCGCCGCCGAGCGGGGAATCATCGCCAAGCCGAGTGAGACGACATATTACCTTGGCAGAGAGAATCTCATCCCCACTGGAACGAAGCCGCTCGCGCGCTGGCGCAAGCGGCTTTTCATTTTCATGCAGCGCAACGCGCGCCCCGCGACCGAGTTCTTCGGGATCCCGCCCAATCGGGTCGTGGAGCTGGGCGCCCAGATGGAGTTCTAGGGCGGGGCGACTCCAAACTGTTAAGTGTGTCTCCGGCGGAGCTTCTCGATGTCGCGCCTGTCTTTCTTGGTCGGACGGCCCGACTCGTAGCCACCCGCCGCCTGCGCGGCTCGCACCTGCATCTGCATCGTCTCGCGCGCCTTTCTACTCTCCGCGCTTTCCTCGTATAGAGTCGCGGCAACCGATGCGGGCCCTCTGTGTTCGGAAAGCGCTCGCACAGTGACGGTGTGATTGTAGGGACCGAGCCGGATACGCACCGAGTCGCCAGCCTGTAGTTGTTTCGCGCGCTTGGCCCGCTCGCCGTTGACCTCGACCTTACCCGTCTCGATCGCAGCCGCGGCGACCGCCCGCGTCTTGAAGAAGCGCGCCGCCCACAACCATTTGTCCAGCCGGACCCTCTCTATCTCAGCCGCAGTCATGATCCATTTCGTTGCCCGTGGCGAGGCTTCGGAGTCTGAAGATAAGGGGGATTCTTCCTCGGGAGCATACGCATGGCCCAAGACGACTGGTCAGTACAATTGAAAAAAATCGAGCGGGAGTTTGAAGGACTTCCGCCCGAGCCTTCGCCTGCCTTCAAGAAATTGCAGAGTGAGGAGGAACGCCGCGCCCAGGAGCGGGCGATGCAGCGCGTGGCGATGATAGGCGGTGGAGCGCGATTGATCCTCGTATTCGCGCTCGGTGTCGCGCTCGCGTTCTGGCCCTATGAAAAGGACTGCGGCTCCGGACTGTTCGGATACCTGGGCGTAGAGCTCGTCATCATCGTTGGCGGCTTGTGGGTCGCGTTTTCCACGTGGCGCGCACGGCTGCCGAAGATGCACGTGTTGTCACTGCTGATCGTCCTGACCGGTCTCGTGCTGATCGCGGCGGAAGTCCTCCCCCGAGTCGGTTACGCCAGTGTCGATCCCAAACATGCGCCGACTTTCTCGTGTCCGGACACGGAGAACGCGCTGCCCCGAACTACCGCGGTGGAGCAACGCGCCCATTTTGCAACGCGTACGCTAGAGGAACGCTGGCGGTCGAGCACCGACGAGCTATCTAAACAACTCCGTCCGCAACGAGCTGTTT
>DASWDV010000009.1:0-3274 GCA_036395075.1 Gemmatimonadaceae bacterium
CTGCCGGCGGTCGTTCGCGGGACAGGTTCGCCCTCGGCAATGACTTCCTGTCCGAGCGCGCCGTTCGTCTGCATCGCCGCCGCGGCCTTGTTCCTTGAACTTTTATGTGGGTCGCGATAAGTCTGAGCCATGTTTCGCAAACCCCGCGATGACGAAATCGACGTCTTCGGCGTTACCCACCGCGGACTCGTGCGCCCGACCAATCAGGACCATTTCCTTGTCGCCGCCCTCAGGCAGCGCCTCAACCTGATTCAGTCCAGCCTTCCCGAGTTCTCCCAACTGCCGCTGGTCGAAGACCGGCTCGCATCCCTGATGATGGTCGCTGACGGTGTGGGCGGCGGAAAGAAGGGCGAAGAGGCGAGCGAGCTCGCAGTCGAGGCAGTCTCGCAATTCATCACCGAAAGCGTGCGCTGCTACTATAGCGCGGACACGGGTGACGCGGATTTCACCCAGGCACTCGAGGCGGCGGCCTTTCGCTGCCACCAGGCCGTCCTCGAGAGGGCTGCCGCGAACCCGGAGTTTGCGGGCATGGCGACGACTCTCACCTTATGGATCGGTGTTTGGCCCTGGTGCTACCTGCTCCAGGTCGGCGACTCGCGGTACTATCAGTTTCGCCAGAACACGTTGATTCAGATCTCGCGCGATCAAACAATGGCGCAGGAGCTCATCGACAGCGGCATGTTCGCGGCGGCGGTCAAGAATACTCCGCTTACCAACATCCTCTCCAGCTCCATCGGTGGACCGCAGACGACGCCCGTCGTCAAGCGCCTTCCCAACTCATGGTCGACTGTCCACCTCCTTTGTACGGACGGTCTCACCAAACACGTCTCCGATGAGCGCATCGCCGAGCGCATGCGCGGAATGACGTCGGCAAAGGAGGTCTGCGAGCAGCTACTGCAGGACGCGCTCGACGCCGGCGGCACTGACAACATCACGATCATTGTCGGTCGACCGGTGGTTGCGAGGGAGCTTGTCGATCCCGACACAATGCCGGCAGAGTCAGAGGTGAACGAAGAGCGCGCGCAAAGCGCGGCTTAATCAACCCATTAGCGTACGCGCCTTGACACCTGCGATTTCGCGGGGATAAAACAAAGTATCGTACGCGCTACCCAACCTCCTGCTACAAGCCTCCATGCGCCGTCTCCGTCACCTCACCAGCTCCCTCCCCCTCCCCTTCCCGCTCCTTGCCCTATCTATAGTAGTGGGCTTCTCTGCGCCGCTTCTAAGTGCGCAGGATCTCAAGCCGCCCGTCGCCACTGTGAAGCCGAAGATCGACACGCTCCATGGCGAAGTCCGCACCGACAACTACTTCTGGATCCGCGAGAAGTCGAACCCCGAGGTGATCGCGTATCTGAACGCCGAGAATGCTTATACGGTGGCGAACATGAAGCACACCGAGGCGCTCCAGCAGAAGCTCTACGATGAGATGCTCGGCCGCATCAAGGAGACCGATGTCTCCGTTCCTTACCGTGAGAACGGGTACCTGTACTGGACCGCGACGGAGAAGGGGAAATCGTATCCGATCTGGATGCGGCGTAAGGCGACCGCTGGTGCTCCGGATGAAGTGGTCATCGACGCCAATGCGCTCGCGGTCGGCAAGAAGTTCAGCCAGGTCGGCTCGCTCGAGGTGAGTCCCGGCGGATCGCGCGCTGCCTACCTGCATGATACGACAGCGCTTCGCGTCTATACTCTCTACGTCAAGGATCTAAGCACCGGAAGACTGCTTGGGGATTCGATTTCGCGCGTGGTACCATCGATCGCCTGGGCGAACGACACCGTTTTCTTTTACCAAACAGCGGATTCCGCCCGTCGAGCGGACGCGGTGTGGCGGCACGTGCTGGGGAGGCCGCAGTCGACCGACGTCAAGGTATTCCAGGAGAATGACGTCCTCGACAACGTCGGAGTGAGTCGCTCCAAGAGCGGGAAGTTCGTCATGATCGCTGACGACGGGTTCACATCGTCCGAAGCGAGAGTGATTCCGACTGCAAATCCGTTCGCGACTTCCGTTGTCGTCGCTGCGCGGCGTCCGAACGTCGAGTACCAGCTCGATCACATCGACGGCGCGTTTCTCATGACTACCAACGACGGCGCGCGGAACTTCAGAGTCATGCGCATCGCCGACGATCAGGTCGGCACTGGTCAATGGACTGAATTCATACCAGCATCCGATTCAGTCTTCATCGAGTACCTCGAGCCGTTCAAGAACAACCTCGTCGTCGTCCAGCGCTCCGGTGGATTGCGCCGGTTGCGCGTGATGGATCTGAAAACGCGACGCGCACCATTCTACATCACTTTCCCCGAGCCAGCGTACGCCGTGAATCCAACCGGAAACGCCGAGTTCGATTCGGATACGCTGCGATTCGCCTATCAATCGATGGTGACGCCGCCGACAACCTACGACTACGCAATGTCGACGAGGCAGCGGGTCGTCAAGAAAAAGCTGGAAGTTCCGGGGTTCGATCCGTCCAGGTACGAAGTCAAACGATTCATGGTGACGGCGCGCGATGGCGCAAAGGTGCCGGTCTCGATGCTGGTCGGCAAAGGATGGAAGCAGGACGGAACGCATCCGCTTCTCGAGTACGCCTATGGCTCCTACGGTGCGACGACGGAGGCAGGATTCAACTCGGCCGTGCTCAGTCTCGTCGACCGCGGTTTCGGCTATGCCATCGCGCACATCCGCGGCGGGCAGGAGATGGGCCGCGCGTGGTACGACGAAGGCAAGATGATGAAGAAGAAGAATACCTTCAACGATTACGTCGACGTCGCACAGTACCTGGTCGACAACAAGTACACGGCGAAGGATCGATTGATCGCCAACGGCGGGAGCGCGGGCGGGCTGCTGATGGGCGCGGTGGTCAACATGCGTCCCGATCTATTTCGCGCCGTCGTTGCTGATGTGCCGTTCGTCGATGTCATCAACACGATGATGGACGCCTCGATTCCCCTCACCGCGCAGGAGTGGCAGCAGTGGGGCGATCCGCACGATTCGACCCAATACGCCTACATGAGGTCGTACTCGCCGTACGACAACGTCGCGGCCAAAGCTTATCCGTGGATGCTTGTTACTACTTCATTGAATGATTCACAGGTTGGATACTGGGAACCGGCAAAGTGGGTGGCCAAGCTGCGCGCGATGAAGACCGACAACAATCCGCTCTACATCAAGGTCAACATGGCCGGTGGTCATGGTGGATCGTCGGGGCGGTACGATGTGCTACGCGAGCGCGCGTTCCGCTACGCGTTCATCCTCGACGCGGTGGGATTGGCGAACTAG
>DASWDV010000010.1:0-2820 GCA_036395075.1 Gemmatimonadaceae bacterium
CGTGCTCCGCGGCGGAGTCGGAAAGGTGCAGGACCGTTCGGATCGTGCACGGTCATAACAAAAAAAGATCGCAATGAAGACTGCTGGGGTTCCGCCCTTGGCCTGGCCGAATCTCTTGAACCGGGCCGGAGTGTTTGGACTGTTGCTCGCACTGGGGGTAAGCATGCTATCGGCGCTGAGCACGGGGAACACTGTCTACGACCGATTGATTCTCGGCGGACACGTCATGGATCCAGAGTCGAAGCTCGACGCGGTTCGCAATATCGGGATCCGCGACGGTCGTATCGCCGCCATTACTACGCAAGCCATCAGCGGTAGCGACACGATCGACGCGCGCGGTCTCGTCGTCGCTCCTGGCTTCATCGACCTGCACGCTCATGGGCAGACGCCCGAGACATATCGGTTCTATTCGCTGGACGGCGTGACGACGGCGCTGGAGCTCGAGCTCGGGACGTCGGACGTCGCTGCCTGGTATCGAGAGCGAAATGCCGGCGAGCGCATCAACTACGGTGTCAGCATCGGCCACATCAAAGTCAGGATGTCGGTGATGCGCGATCCCGGCACCTGGATGCCAGTAGGCGACGGAGCCTATCGCGCTGCGTCGCCGGCACAGATTGGCGAGATCGCTAAACGCATTGAGACTGGTCTCAATGAGGGCGCGGTCGACATCGGCGCGGGGTTTCCGTACACGCCGGCGGCAACGCGAGACGAGCTGTTGGCCGTGTTCACTGTCGCCGCAAAGACGAAAACACCAGTGCACGTGCATATAACGCCAGGCGTCGCTGGCCTTAAGGAAGCACTGTCGCTCGCCCGTGAAACAAATGCCCCGTTACATGTGGTCCACATCAATAGCGCGGCCCTCGCCGAGACGCCGGTGATGCTCGAGATGATCAGTGAGGCGCGAGCTCACGGACACGACGTAACGACGGAAGCGTATCCTTATGCGGCCGGAATGACAGAGATTCAATCTGCCACCATCCAGGACATTTATAGATCCGCGTCGGATACGCGCCTCGCCGAGCTGGAATGGCCGCGTACGGGCGAGCGGTTGAATCGTGAGAGCTTTGAGCGGTATGGCCGGATCGGCGGGCCAGTCGTGTTGCATACCAACACTGAGCAGATGGTAGCGGTAGCGATAAACAGCCCGCTCACTATCATTGCGAGCGACGCATACTGGCAGAATGGAATGGGCCATCCGCGGACAACAGGTACCTTCTCGAAGGTGCTTGGCCGCTACGTACGCGAGGCCCATTCACTCTCGTTGATGGAAGCACTCAGCAAAATGACGCTCATGCCGGCACAGCGACTCGAGGCGCGAGTGCCGGGGATGAAGCAGAAGGGGCGCCTGCGTGTTGGCGCCGACGCGGATATTACGATTTTTGACGCAGCGAGGGTGATGGATCGCTCGACATACCGAGAGCCGTCGCTATCGCCTGTCGGCATTCAGCACGTGATAGTGAACGGTGTGTCGGTGGTTGCGAACGGGCTGGCAGTCGAAGGAGTCGCGCCAGGAAAGGCGGTACGGGCGCCAATTCAGCAGTAGACTTGCCTTCCTAGCGTTCTTTCGATGCTTGTTCGCCGGGCGGCGTAAACACTTCCACCGCCAATCTGAACGTCCGCTCCTCGTGCGGGTTTAGCGCGCCGACGCTTACGACCTGCCGCGTAATCTCCTGCCCTTCGCTGCCGAGTATCGAGAGCATTATTGAATACTCCCAAGCCTCGCCCGCGGCTGGATGCTTGATCGTACCCTCCACCCGGAGCGGAGAGAAACTGGGTGGCGCTCTCCGCGTCCGGTGTGAGTCAAACCTCAGGCTGTGATCACAAGCAGGACAGATAGTGGCGCTCTGCAGTATCGTCGCTTTGCAGTGCGGGCAAAGGCGCGCCTTCCCCGGCGCGCCGACGCTCGTTGTACTCACGATGCGACGTCGGTCTCCATTCTGAGTCTTGGCGGCGGAGATACCGCTTCATCCCAACCGAACGCAACGTTTCCTCGCATGCGCGACCCACTCGCGACTGTGAGGGAACCCGCCTTCAGATCGCCGTTGAGAACCCCGGTCGCGAGCAGCTCGACGCGTGACGCGCCATCGATGTTTCCTTCGAGCTCACCGCCGATAGTGACTGTGCTGGCCCGCACGGATCCGGTGATCTTGGCGCCGGGTTCGATGGTCAGATCGCCATCGACATTCACATCACCCTTGAAGCGCCCCGCCATGCGAACGTGACCGGCGCCTTCGATCTTGCCGTCAATCGTGAGACCAGATGCGATCACTGACTCCTTGGCCTCCTTCGTTCTCGGCCGCGGCGCTGGCTCGTAACTCGGCAACGGACTCGAATACGAATCTGTATCCTTTCTGGGCGAAGGATCCGGAACCAGCGACGGATCCTTCCGCGTTGCGGTTTGCTCTTTGAAGATTGCCATTGTACAAGACTCCTATTTTTGTTCGGGCTGGAACGCGACGCCGCCCATGGATTGGTGCGTGAAGACTTCTTCGACAGCGCAGTCGGCGGCGATTCCGCGAGATTCGAGTATGGTGTATCGCAAAGTGACCTGACGCGGGGCGTCTGGCAAGCTGAACCGCGACCGCGTAACTCAACGGTTGCCCATGCGCAGATGTCTGATTCCTAAATGGCTCGCCGGCGTTTTCTATTCAGTTGAGAAGAGTCGCTCGAGGCTCGTTAACGTACTTTCCCACGAGCAGCGACTTTCCAGCTACCTTCCACTCGGCCGCGGCGGCCGTACCAGATTTCGTCGTGCAGGTTCACCGTCGCGCAGACGTGGCTCGGCACCACCCAGACTTTCTCTCCGACGTGCGGTGGCTC
>DASWDV010000011.1:0-10354 GCA_036395075.1 Gemmatimonadaceae bacterium
CGTCACCAGCTGTGAGAAGGCCAACCCTCCCACCACCGCTACCCCGAGCGGCCGGCGCGCCTCCGCTCCGGCGCCCCGGCCAAGAGCGATCGGCAGCGTCGCCATCAGCGCCGCGAAGGTGGTCATCATGATCGGACGGAAGCGCACACTCGCCGCCTGCACGATCGCCTTGGCGGGCGGAAGATGCTGCGTGCGCTCCGCCTCGAGGGCGAAGTCGATCATCATGATCGCATTCTTCTTCACGATGCCCACCAGTATGATCAACCCGACGAATCCATAGACGTCCAGCGGCATTCTGAAAATCAGCAGCGCGATGAGGGCGCCGAACGCCGCGAAGGGAAGGCCGGTGAGAATCGTCGCCGGATGAATGAAGCTCTCGTACAGAATCCCGAGCACCATGTAGATCACGAAGATCGCGAGAATGAGCAGGGCAAGCAGTCCCTGCTGGCTCGCCTGGAACGCCTGCGCGGTTCCGGAAAAGCTCATCGTGACCGTCGAGGGGACGGTGAGCGCCGCCGCCGCTTCCACGGCGGCTGTTGCCTGACCGAGGGCAACACCGGGCCGTGTGTTGAACGAGATCGTCACCGCTGGCAGCTGCCCCGCGTGGGTGATCGAAAGCGGACCCACGCCCTGCGTGATGTTCGCCACCGCGCTGAGTGGGACGAGATCGCCTTTCTCCGACCGCACGTACAACATCCGCAGCGCGTTGACATCCTGCTGGAACTGCGGAAGCAGCTCCATTATCACCGTGTACTGATTGTTCGGCGTGTAGATCGTCGACACCTGTCGCGATCCGTATGCGTCGTATAGCGCGCTCTCGATCTGCTGCGCGGACACGCCGAGTGAACCGGCGCGATCGCGGTCGATCGCCACAAGCACTTCGGGATTCGCGATCTGGAGATCACTCGTGACATCCTGGATCTGCGGGATGTCTCTCATTCGCGATTCCAGCCTTTTCGCCGCTGTATCGAGCAAGGCGATGTCGGTTCCCTGCAGGGTAAACTGATACTGGCTCTTGGAGGGCCGTCCGCCGATCTGGATCGCTGGCGGCACCTGCATGAAAACGTTCATGCCGGGAACGCTCGACAGCTTCGGCCGAAGCTCGTTCACGATTTCATCGGCGCTCAGCCTTTGGCCGCGCGGCTTCAACCCAAGGAATATTCTACCCTGATTTCCGCTCCCGCCGCCGCCTCCTCCCACCGACGACATGAAGCCGGCGACGTTGGGGTCGCGTGCTACGATTGCGGCGATCTGTTGCTGGTGACTAACCATCTCCTTGAACGAAGTCCCTTGAGCCGCCTCGGTCGTGGCAATGATCTGTCCGGTGTCTTGCGTCGGAATGAATCCTGTGGGGACCAGCTTGAAGAGGAGTATTGTCCCGACGAGGACGGCCAGCGAGAACATCAACGCGGAAAACCTGTGGACCATCACCCATTCCAGACTCGATTCGTATCGGTTTAGAACGCGCGTGTAGATCCGCTCCGATGCGTTGAAAAGTTGGCCGTGAGTGTGGGAGGGCGGTTTTAGAAACCTGCTTGCCAGCATCGGGGTGAGCGTCAATGAAACGAACCCCGAGACAAGAATGGCCGTTCCGATCGTCACCGCGAACTCGTGGAACAATCTGCCGAGTATGCCACCCATAAAGAGGAGTGGAATGAACACAGCGGTCAGGGAGACCGTCATCGCCAGAATCGTGAACGCCACTTCGCTCGACCCCTCGAACGACGCCTTCATCGGATCCTTACCCATCTCCATGTGTCGGACGATGTTTTCCAGCATCACGATGGCGTCGTCAACCACAAAGCCGACCGCGAGCGTCAGCGCCATCAGCGAGAGGTTGTCGAGCGAAAAACCCAGCAGGTACATGACGGCAAACGTGCCGATGAGTGACATCGGCAACGCCAGACTCGGGATGATGGTTGCGGAAATATTCCGCAGGAAAACGAAGATCACCATCACCACGAGGAAGAGCGTCAGCATCAGCGTGAACTTCACGTCGCCGACAGACTCCTGGATCGACACGGAGCGATCGTAGAGCGTGTGGATCTCAACGCTGGGCGGGATCTGCTCGCGCAGAGACGCGAGCAGCGCTTTCACGCCGTTCGCGACCGCAACGGTGTTGGTTCCCGGTTGTCGCTGAATCGCCAGAATGACGGAGCGGTCGCCGTTGTACCAACTCGCGACCTTGTTGTTCTCGACGTCGTCGAGCACCTGGCCGAGCTCGTCGAGATGAACCGGAGCGCCGTTTCTGTAGGCGACAACCATCTGTCTGAACTGCTGTGCGTTCTGGAGTTGCCCGTTGGCCTTGATCGTGGAGGCTTTGTTCAGACCCCACAGCGTTCCCGTAGGCATGCTGACGTTTTGCGAGCCAATTGCCGACGAGACTTCGTCTATGCCGATCCCGCGATTGGCGAGGGAAGTCGGATCGAGCTGCACGCGCACGGCGTATTTCTGACCGCCATACACCTGTACCTGCGCGATGCCAGGCACCATCGAGATGCGCTGCGCCATGAACGTCTCGCCGTACTCATCAAGCTGCGAGAGCGGCATGGTCTTCGAGGTCAGCGTCAAATACAGGATCGGTTGATCGGCGGGATTCACCTTCCGATACGAGGGCGGAAGAATTCCGAGCGGCAGACTGCGCAGCGTCTGGGAGATTGCGGCCTGAACGTCCTGGGCGGCCGCATCGATGCTGCGATCAAGCGAGAACTGGATCGTGATCGAGGTCGATCCCAGCCCGCTCGACGACGTCATGTTGTCGATGCCGGCAATGGTCGAGAACTGCTTCTCCATGGGTGTCGCGACTGCGGCCGCCATCGTCTCCGGGCTCGCTCCAGGAAGATTCGCGTTTACCTGGATTGTCGGGAAATCGACCGTCGGAAGGTCGCTGACCGCGAGGCGCGTGTAGGAAACCGCGCCGAAAAACAGGATGCCGATCATGACCAGTGCGGTCATCACAGGCCTGCGGATGAACAGGGCTGTCATCGGAGTACTCCCTTGATCGCCACTTTGGAGCCAGGGACGAGCCGGGATTGCCCATCGACAATTACCCGCTCTCCATCCTTCAGCCCACTGGCAATGACGGACACGGAATCGACAGTGCGTGCGACCTGAACAGGCCGCTGCAGCGCCTTTCCCGCGGAGTCGATGGTGTACACGTAAGTGCCTTGCTGCCCGGTCAGTACGGCTGGAGCTGGTAACGTCAACGCATTCGCGTCGACGTAGAGCTGCAGCGCGACGTTCATGTATTGTCCCGGCCAAAGGGTGCCTTCGGGATTGCTGAACCTCGCCTTGAGCAAAACCGTTCCCGTCGTCGAATCGACGTTGTTGTCAACGAACGCGAGCGTTCCCTGAAGTGGCACGGCGGAGCCTTCGGAAGCAGTAGCGCGCACAAGGAGCGCGTTACCGGTTCGATAATATCTCTGGATGTCGGGAAATTGACTCTGCGGCACCGAGAACCTGACCAGAATCGGTTGAATCTGGTTGATCACAACGAGTGGAGGGTTGCTGTTCGCTTTGACGAGATTCCCCTGTCGAACGAGCAGGCTCCCGGTACGCCCGGAGATCGGCGCGCGAATGGTGCAGTTGGCGACGTCGAGCGCTGCCTTCTGCACATTGGCGCGATCGGCGGCGACGGTGGCGGCCGCTGATGCGGCGGTCGCTTCGGCCTGATCTGCCTGCGAGCCAGTTACGTACCCTTCCTTGATCAATGCGGCATAACGCGCGGCGTCCCGCCTGGCGTTCGCCGCCATCGCTTCATCTCGAGCCAGCTGCGCCCGAACCTGATCCAGCACCGCGACGTAAGGGCGCGCATCGATCTGAAACAGCACCTGGCCGGCTTGGACTTCCTGGCCTTCAGCGAAAGTAACGCGGTTCAGAATTCCGTTTACCTGTGCCTCTACCGCCACGGTCTGCATCGGCTCGGCGACTCCGTTAGCGGTAACCACGAACGGAATCATGGCGCGCTTGACGGTGGTGACGCTGACGGGAACCGTTGGCTGGCGGGGTGCATCATTCTTGGAGCAAGCGGCGATCGCAGAGAGCGTGATCACGGCAATGCACGCGGAAAAGGAGCGCGTGCTCATCGATTGGCTGGATTTTGGGGTTGGCGCGACACCGTCGAGTCTGCGGAGAAGGCAAATGGCGTGTCGCCGCGTACGCCTAATACCCCGGCGTCTCGGGCGAGTTGCGCGAGTGAAGTGTACCATTGCCAGCGCGACTGCACCTGCTGCGCCCTGGCGTTGGCGAGTGCGGTCTGCGCGGTGAGGAGATCGATGATGCTGCCGACTCCCTCGCGATATCGTCCTGCGGCGACCTGAACCGACTGCTGTGCACTGGCGAGGAGATCGTCCGCAGTAGCGACGCGCTGCTCTGCTGTCTGCAGCGTATAGTAGGAAACGAAAACCTGAGTCACTACCAGCTGTCGCGTCTGGTCGGCGAGCGCGGAGACAGCGTCCGCCTGCGCGCGTGCGGCCGCGACATCATACTGGTGGGAGAATCCATTAAAGATCGGAATCGAGAGTCCCAGCGATACGGTGTACGACGGGCCGGCAAAGATCTGCGGAGTAGAGTACGTGCGCGCGGCGTTGCCTCCGAGAGCAAGAGATGGGAGCTCGGCGGCGCGCGCGACGCGAATCTGTGAGGCTGCCGCTGCCGCCTGTGCCCGCGCTGCCGCTAGATCAGGACGGTTGCGCAACGCTTCGTTTATGACGCTGTCCACGCTCTGCGCGAGCGTCCGCACCGGAATCGAACCGGACACAGGCTCTAGCTCGAAGGGAAGGTTAGCGGGGAGTCCCAGCGCCGATGCAAGCGCGCCGCGCGCCGCCTGAAGGTTTCCCTGCGTCGTTTCCAGGTTGAGCTGTTCCTGGGAAAGAGCGGTGCGTGCCTGAAGGACATCGGCGATCGTTGCAAGGCCGACCCTGTTGCGCTGTTGCGCGGCGTTCAGATTCGCCTGTGCTTCAGCGATCGCCGAACGCTCGGCGGCTAGCAGCGCCGCCGTTGCCATGTAAGTGAAGTAGGACACCTCCGCCTGCAGCACCGTGTTCTGTATCGTCGCGTTGTGTGTGAGATTGGCGGCGAAGAGATTCTGGCGCGCTCTCTCGATGGAGCCGGACCGGCCACCGAAGTCGAGCAGCAGGTAATTGAGCGATATGGACGGTCCATAATCCGTCCTTATGCCGGCCGGGCGAGCCAAGGTTGCCGGTGATTTGATGCGTGATACCGTCCCCGCACCATTTACAGTGGGATAGTACTGACCGCGAGCGGATCCGAAGAGGTCGGCGGCAGCGCGCGCCTGGGCCCACGATGCGCGCGTCGCGGGGTTGTTGCGCAGCGCGAGGTCGACTACGTCGGACAACGATAGCTGCGTCAGCCGATGCTGCAAGTCGGCCGGCACCGCCGCGGTTATTATCGGGGTCACGAGCGATTCGGGCTTGACGGCACCTGCGGGCGGTCTCCAGGGAACGCTAGGCGAAGGCGCCGCGCCGGCGACGCCGTTGACTCGCGGCGGGTTTCCGCAGCCGGCCACGATCAAAATCGCGACGGTCGCAGTCGCTCGGAGAAGTCTGGTTGTTTGCGGCATCATTCCCAATACGCTGCCCGGGGACGTTGTGCTGGTGCGTGACGAAGGTTTTGTGTGACGCCCTCTTGCACTACATTTGGCGATTCGCATCGAGCTTCAGGAGCCAATGACGAAGTATAAGTTCGCCAAAGTTCCGCCGCGCGGCGAAGGGATCGGTTACAGCAACGCCGCGCTAAGCGTTCCTGACAATCCGATCATTCCTTTCGTTGAGGGCGACGGAACCGGGCCCGATATCTGGCGCGCATCCGTGCGCGTGTTCGATGCCGCCGTCGAGCGCGCTTACAGCGGGCAGCGAAAAGTCGCGTGGATGGAGGTTTTCGCGGGCGAGAAATCCTTCAAGCAGTTCCAGGACTGGCTCCCGCAAGAAACCATTGACGCGATGCAGGAGTATCGCGTTTCGATCAAGGGACCGCTTACGACCCCCGTCGGCGGCGGCATTCGCTCCCTGAACGTGACGCTTCGCCAGGTTCTCGATCTCTACGCGTGCATTCGTCCGGTTCGCTACTTCGAAGGCGTCGGCGCCCCCGTCAAGGAGCCCGAGAAAGTCGACATCGTGATTTTCCGCGAGAATACGGAGGATGTGTACGCCGGAATCGAATGGAAGGCTGGTTCTCCGGAGGCCGAGAAGATCGCGGGGTACCTGCGCAAGGAGTTCAAGGTCGAGATCCGCGAGAAATCCGCGCTGGGTGTGAAGCCTATGTCGGAGTTCGGGTCCAAGCGACTCGTCGAGATGGCGATCCGACACGCCATCGCGACGGACAAGGAATCGGTGACGCTCGTGCACAAAGGCAACATCATGAAGTTCACCGAGGGCGCGTTTCGCGACTGGGGATACGAGGTCGCGCGCGACAAGTTTCCGCAAGACACGACCACGGAGGCCGAGCTGGCGAAAGGTGGGCCGACGGCGCGCGCTGATGCGATCGTTGTACGCGACCGCATCGCCGATTCGATGTTCCAGCAGCTGCTCCTTCGGCCGTCCGAGTATTCGGTGATCGCCACCCCCAACCTCAATGGCGATTACCTGTCCGACGCTGCAGCTGCCCAGGTAGGTGGGCTCGGGATCGCGCCCGGTGGCAACGTTGGCGACGGAGTGGCCGTATTTGAGGCAACGCACGGCACGGCTCCGAAGTACGCGAATCTCGACAAGATCAATCCGGGGAGCGTCATTCTCTCGGGCGTGATGATGTTCGACTACATGGGCTGGAACGAAGCGGCGGCACTCATCATCAGGGGAGTCGAAAACGCAATCAAATCGAAGCGCGTTACCTACGACCTCGCTCGTCAGATGCCTGGGTCGACCGAGATCTCAACTTCCGCCTTTGGCGATCAGGTAATCGCCGGGATGAAGAACTAGCTCGTGCTGGCGGTCAGCATCAACGCGGCGAATCCGGCGGAAGTCGGAACCGCCCTTTTGGTCGTGGCGCTAGTCGAGAATCCAACACTCGCCGGAATCGCGGCGCTCGATAGCGCTACGCAGGGCGCCCTCGCCCGGACTCTCGAGATGAAAGACTTCCGCGGCTCCCGCGACGAGACTCTTCATCTCACCGGCATCGCGAAAGGTCCGCGGCGCTTGCTCCTAATCGGAATGGGGACTGTCACCGATCGACGGGCAGCTTTCAGACGAGCCGCGACCCTCGCCGGGCGGAATGCGCAACGCCTTGGGGTTGGCGAGATGGTCTGGTACTCCGGACAGATCACACCCGAGGAGACTGAGGCGATCACGATCGGGCTGATGGCGGGTGCGTGGGAATATGCGGATCTCAAGTCTCCGGTTCCCGAACCCGAGCGAAAGAAGCCACTCGAAAAGGCAGTGATCCTCACCAGCAATACCGATGACAGCCGAAAAGGCCTTTCCGGCGGTCAGGCAATCGGCTCGGGGCAAAGTCTCGCGCGACGACTCGCGATGATGCCTGGAAATCTGTGTACACCGGACTATCTGGCGGAGACTGCCGCGGATATCGCCAAGCGCTACGGAATGGGCATCACGGTCCTTGGACGCCGTGAAATGGAAGCAGAGAAAATGGGATCCTTTCTCGCGGTGGCTCAGGGAACGCCGCAGGATCCAAAGCTCATTGCGATCGAATACAAAGGCGGCAAGCCAAACGCAAAGCCAGTGGTTCTGGTCGGAAAAGGACTCTGTTTCGACAGCGGCGGTATCTCGATCAAACCCGCGCAGGGAATGGAGTTCATGAAGTTCGACATGTGCGGGGCCGCGGGCGTCCTCGGCACCATGGAAGCAGTGGGGCAGATGGAGCCGGAGGTGAACGTCGTTGGCATTGTCGGCGCGACGACGAACATGCCGTCGGGCACGGCGATGAACCCGGGCGATGTCGTGAGAGCGCAGAACGGAAAATCCATCGAGATCATCAACACCGACGCCGAAGGCCGGCTCGTCCTCGCCGACTGCCTTTCGTATGCGAAGAGGTTCAATCCCGACGTCGTGATCGACGCCGCAACGCTTACCGGCGCTTGCGTAATTGCACTCGGCCACACGGCGACTGGAGTATTCTCGAGCGATGATGCGCTGATCGCCGAGATTCTGGCGGCAGGTAAACGAGCTGGTGAGCCCGGTTGGCCGCTGCCGATGTGGGACGACTACAAGGATCTGATCAAGTCCGATGTGGCCGACGTCAAGAACTCTGGCGGTCGCCCGGCGGGCGCGGTCACGGCGGCAATGTTTCTCAAGGAATTCGCCGAAGGCTACACCTGGGCGCACCTCGATATCGCCGGGACTGCCTATTCGGAGACTGACCTCGTTACGATTCCAAAAGGACCGACCGGCGTTCCGACGGGTACCTTCATCGAATTCATTCGCGGGAGAGTTCGCTGAGCGGCGCGTTTCGTCTTTGGCGCAAACCAGCCCGCCTCGGCCTCGTGGCCGGGGCGCTTTTGTACGCGGCCGCCTTGCCTGCGCGCGCTCAAGTCGTCCCGCCGCCGGCGAGCGAAGTTCCGATCCCGGTCAAGCCAAAAACGGATTCCGGCCCTGATAGCGCACACGTCAAGGTCGACTCGATCAAGTCGCCGGTGGGTCGGTTCGCGGATCCAGTGCTGTACGAGATCGGCCCACAATACGAGTGGAACCGGGCCGAGCTTTTCGCAACGGGTGCGCTGACGCTGGTCGATCTTCTGGACCGCATTCCCGGCGTAACGACTTTCAGATCCGGGTGGCTGGCAACGCCACAGACGGCGACCGACAACGGCGATTTTCGTCGAGTGCGCGTGTTTTACGACGGGATCGAGATCGACAATCTGGACGACCGCACTGGAGGCGTGCTCGATCTGTCGTCGATACAACTGTGGACACTCGAGCATCTAAGCATCGAGCGAAGCGCCAGCGAGCTGAGGATCTACATGCGGACCTGGCGAGTGGACAATGTCGATCCGTACACGCGTGTCGACGTGGCAACCGGGAACGAGGACACGAATCTTTATCGCGGCTATTACGGAAAGCGGTTCGACAACGGTGGTGTTCTGCAATTCGCCGGACAACAGTATGGCGTGGCCAGCCCGCGCTTCGCCGGGAGCGGTGACGCGCTCTCACTCCTGAGCAGAATCGGAGTTGCGAAAAAGAGCTGGAGTGTCGACGGATTTGTTCTCCGCCATCATCCAACCAGAGTCATCGAGCGGCCGATTGTGGGACGCCCACCCGTTCTGGCGCTCGATGCCACCTACACCGACGCATATGTGCGCGCGGCAGTCGGCGGCGTAGAAAGTGGGCCTTGGGCTCAGGTCACAGTCGCGTCGCTCGGATTCAAGGGAACATCGGCGCCAGACCGAAGCGTCTCGGCGGGGACATTCGGCGACACTCTCGAGCGAAGAATTTCGGAGACGCAGTACGATGTAAGCGGCGGATTCACCGTCGGGGCGCTGCGGTTGGAATTAGAAGATCGCTTGCGGGCTCTGGCTGGCGCCACTTACAACGGTGCCAGCGGCCGCGTCGATCTCGTGTCACCAATCGGAGTCGTCAGCGGCTTCGTGGAGCACGATGGCTTCCGCGCAACGACCAATGCCGACGCCGGCATCCGCGCGCAGCCGCTGCCATTCATTGCGCTCTCCGGATCTGTTGCCCGCTCGATTCCGTCAGGGTCTTCCAGCTCACGGCCGACCGTGACGTCAGCGCGCGGAGAGGTCGGACTCAAATTGTTTGGGCCATGGGTCTCCGTGGGAATGATCACCACCGACAACACAGCCGGCTCGGCGCCCGTCGTCTACGACACGCTCTTCCTCCCAACCGTGGCCGGCCGGATAAAGGCGGGGACCGCCTCGATCCGTGGTCCGCTTCGCGCCGGATTTGGAATCGATGCCTGGCTTACTCGATGGGATCAGAGTCGGCCATACCAACCCCAGTATCAGAGTCGGTCGGAGATCAACTACAGCAACGATTTTACGAAGCGATTTCCGAGGGGAGACCTCAGCGTCAAGGTTGCCGGGGTGTTCGAGTACCGGGGCCACACGATCTTTCCGCTGACCGCGGGAGATGCGCAAACGACGGTGTCGAGGACGCTTTCGGCGCTGCTCGAGATTCGAATATTGCGAGCCGTCCTCACTTACCAGCAGCGGAACATCCTGGGCTATCAATACCAGGTGATCCCCGGATTCGAGATGCCGAGAGTGCTGGCGATCTACGGCGTCCGCTGGGATTTCTGGAATTGACAAACCCCTTGTCGCGTCGTAGGATAGCCCACCAGACATGATATCCAGCATGACGGGTTTCGGCGCGGCGGACGGCGATGTTGGCGACGCGCGAGCGAGCGTCGAGATCAGGACCGTCAA
>DASWDV010000012.1:0-11241 GCA_036395075.1 Gemmatimonadaceae bacterium
CGCGATCCCTTCATCGTCTACACGTCGAACATCTGCGCGGTGCTAGGACTGCGCGCAATGTATTTCCTGCTCGCCGGTGTCGTCGACAAGTTCATCTACCTCAAGCTCGGCTTGTCGATAGAGCTCATCTTCATTGGCGCGAAGATGCTGGCCGAGCCTTTTCTGCACCTTCCGATCGTCGCATCGCTCGGGGTCGTCGCCGCGGTACTTGGGGCATCCATCCTCGCCTCGATGCAATTGCCGCGGCGAGGGCACCAATAGCCGTCACCGGGGTTACTCTTCGTGCGGCCTCAACGTCCTCACTTTATAAAACATTTCTTAACATACATAGCGGGTATTTTCAGGATGAAATTCGCTTTACCTCTGGCCGTCGTTGCGGCGATCGTGTCGGCTCCTCTTTCATTCGCCCACGCGCAGAACGCGGGGAAAAATCTGGCGATGGATTTTCGGACGACGATCTCTATTCAAGGGGAGCCCGACAGCGTCGTCATGACGGGTCACGCCGTGGGGGCGGCCGACAAAATGCGCGTCGAGGTCAAGGGGTCGAATCCTAAAGCAACCGGGCTGCCGGTCGACAGCGTCGTCACGATGATTCTGACCGACAACGGCAAGACGATCACCTACATCGACCCCAAAAAGAATCAGTACCTGCGCGTCCGCCCCGCCGAAATGGTTACTCAGGCGCAGAAGATGGGAGCGATGAAGATGGATTTCTCAGGCACCGAGGCAAAGGTCGACAACCTTGGAGCTGGCCCGACGATTCTCGGTCATCCCACTTCGCACTACCGTGTCGCAACCGGCATGACGATGACTATCAACGCGCACGGTACTCAGCAGACGGTCAAGATCTCCAGCACGGCCGACACCTACTATGCGTCGGATATAAAGGGCGTTCTGAATCCATTTGCCAGCTTGAGTGGCAGCGACATGGCGAACATGTTCGGCAGCGCGAACGCCGAATTCGCGGAAAAGCTCAAAGCCGTCCAGGCGAAACTTCCGAAGGGCACACCGCTTCGCGCCACGAGCTCAGCGACGATCGTCGCGCAGGGTCAAACCCGCGTCACTAACAGCTCGGCAGAAGTCACCAGTCTCCAGTGGGTGGACGCCGATCCGAAGGCATTCGAGATCCCTAAGAACTATACCGCCGTCCAGCTGCCCGGAATGGCGGGCTCCACCACTGGCGCGATTCCGCCGAAGTAGAAGTTCCTTACGGCGCACGTGCTACGCTTCAGTCCCCAATGCGCAGTTAGTTTCCCAAATCGCAGTTAGTTTCCCAATGCGAAGTTAGCTTCCCAATCCACAGTTAGTTTCCCAATCCGCAGTCAGTCAGCAGTCCGCAATGCAGTCGGTCCGCAGTCCGTAGCAACAGCCTAGAACTTCATCAGCTCTTGGTAGGCCCGCTTGAAATCCTCAACTTGCGGGAGAATGGCATCCTCGAGCCGCGGCGCGTACCCGACAAACGTATCAGTCGATGCGACACGCCTGACCGGCGCATCCAGCCACGCAAAACATTCATCCGCGATTGCGGCCGCGATTTCTGCCCCGTAACCCCACGAGAGCGCATCCTCGTACGCTACTATCACGCGCGAGTTCTTCCTCACCGATTCGAAAACCGTCTCACGATCCCACGGGCTCAGCGTCCGCAGATCGATGATCTCGACGGAGATTCCGCCGTCGGCGACGGCCCTTGCGGCGGTTAGTGCGCGCTGAACCGTCGCGCCATATGTGACCACCGTTAGGTCCGTACCCTCCTGCACCACCCTGGCCTTGCCGAAGGGAATCATGAAGTTCGGACCCGGGTACGCCGACTTGTTGTAAGTCTGTCGATAGAGATGCTTGTGCTCGAGGAATAGCACGGGATCGTCGCACCTGATCGCGGTCCGCAGCAGTCCATTTGCATCGAGCGCTGTCGCCGGACACACGACCCGCAATCCCGGGCAATGCGTAAAGATCGAGGCGCCTGTCTGCGAATGATAAATCGCGCCCCGGATGTAGCCGCCATACGTCGTCCTCACAACGACCGGCGCCGCGAAATTGTTGTTCGACCGCCAGCGCATGGTCGCCAGTTCGTCGCGCAGCTGCATGTACGCCGGCCAGATGTAATCGAAGAACTGAACCTCTACCACCGGTTTGAATCCGCGCACGGCCAGACCGATCGCACGGCCAACGATATTGGCCTCCGCCAGCGGCGAGTTATAAACGCGCGCCCCGCCAAACTCCTTCTGAAGTCCCCACGTAACCTTGAAGACCCCGCCCTTGCCCTTGACCTTCCCAAGGTATTCCTCGCGCGACACGTCGGCGACGTCCTGGCCAAAAACCAGAATCTTCTTGTCGCGACGCATCTCGTCCTTCATACAGGCATTGAGCAAATCGACCATCGTCGTCGGATCGCCGGAGAATTGTGGGTCGTCCTCCGTATCGAACTGCTCGCTGGTAGGATCGACATCCGGTGAGTACACGCCGAAGTAGACGGTTTCGGGGCCGGGCTGCGGCTGGGCGAGCGCGTCATCCGTTGCAGCCAGAACCACTGCGTCGACTTCCTGCTGAATTTTCCTGATCTCGTCTTCAGTCGCGTGGCCTTCGCTCACCAGCCACTTCGGAAATTGCGCCACCGGATCGCGCGCGGCATCCGCTTCGCGTTCGGTGGGCGGCCGATACATCCTCTCGTCGTCGGATAATGAGTGCGAATAGGGCCGAATCACGTGCGCGTGCACCAGCGCCGGCCCCCTGCGCTGCCGCGCGTAATCCACGGCGCGCTGCATGACGTCATAGCTCGCGAGCAGGTCGCACCCATCGACCTCCTCAACCAACAGATCAGGAACTGAGCGAACGAGCTTCGAGATGCTCCCGCCAGTGGTGTTGACCTCTACCGGAACCGAGATCGCGTAGCCGTTATCCTCGACTAGGTAGACGGCCGGAAGCTTGAGATTCGACGCTGTGTTGAGCGATTCCCAGAATTCGCCTTCGCTGGTCTGGCCCTCTCCTGTCGAGATGAAGACCACTTCGTCCTCGCGAAAACCCTCCGTGACGTTCAGCAGCTTGGCGCGAAGAGTCGCCTCGGCGGAACCCACCCCCTGCAGAAACTGGGTCCCCGTGGGAGACGACGCTGAAACGATGTTATACGACTTATGTCCCCAGTGACTCGGCATCTGGCGGCCACCCGAAGCCGGATCGACCGCTGCGCCCACCGCCTCGTAGAGCATCTCTGCCGGCGTGACGCCGAGCGACAGACACAGCGCCCGGTCACGATAGTAAGTGTAGAACCAATCGTAGGCCGGCTTGAGGATCATCCCCGCCGCCGTGAGAACCGCCTCATGGCCAGCGCCGGAGATCTGGAAGAAGATCTTGTTCTGACCCTTGAGCTGCACTTCCTTGTCGTCCAATCGCCGGGAGAGCAACATGTTGCGATAAGCGGCGACGAGTTGCTCAGGCGATAGCCGGGCGCTGGGCGATGCTGCGGACGATTTCCGGTCGGGAAGTGTTCTGGTGGCCATGATTCTCCGGCGGGCGGGCGAGCTTTCCTTCAAAATAGCAGATAGCGAACCACTCGTCAGTAATCGACCGGCCGCAGGTACGACTCTCCAATGCCCGTAGGACTGAGCAACGCGACGGTGGGTAATTTTCTCTTCCAGTGCGTCCCCGCGAGGCGCTTTCGAACGATCTCGACTTTGTTCGGGTCGAACCCGCGTGCTGCAAGCGCCGTCGGACTGTAGCCGCTTACCAGCCAATTGAGAATCTTGTCAGCCTCGGCGTAACTGATTCCGAAATCGCCTTCATCGGTCTGACCCTCGATCAAATCAGCTGATGCCGGCTTGCCGATGATCACCTCGGGAACACCGAGAAATTCCGCGAGTTGCCACACCTGTGTCTTGAAGAGATCGCCAAGTGGGTTGATTGGTGGTGAGTCATCGGCGTGCCAGGTGAAATAGCCGAGCAACCGCTCGGTCTTGTTGCCGGTACCGACCGGCAGCGCGCGGTATTTCGCCGACTGGTCGAAGAGCACGATCATCCGCTC
Source organism: Gemmatimonadaceae bacterium (assembly GCA_036395075.1). Taxonomy (GTDB): domain Bacteria; phylum Gemmatimonadota; class Gemmatimonadetes; order Gemmatimonadales; family Gemmatimonadaceae; genus UBA4720. Next base: position 4,016 of record DASWDV010000012.1, read on the forward strand.
ACGAGCCATCACGTTGCCCCTGCGCGCGGGATCCGCGTCCGCCTCGTTCGCGAGATAGCCATCGACTGCTGGTGAGATGTCGATCGTGCGCGACTCGACCCCGACCGCGTCGATCACGAGCTGACCATGCGCGAGAGAATCGGGATTCGAGGTCCGATACGGCATGCGCACGGCAATTACATTCTTCGGCCCGAGTGCTTCGGCAGAGAGGAAGGTCGTCACCGCCGAATCAACTCCACCAGAGACTCCGACAACCGCTTTATCGAAGCCACGTCGCTCGAATTCTTCGCGCAAGAACGACACGAGCCACTGCCTGGTGAGCCCGGGATCGATCTGGAGCGGTGGCGGACCGGCTGGCGAATCGGGAGCACGCATCACCGGAATGGGCTCGCTGCCGTTGCGACTCCCGCCAGCGCGACTCTCGCTCTTGGTCCGATTGATCGCCCGCGCCGACTGCGCCCCTCGCGAAGCGCCCTTCATTCGTGCCGCCGGCTTGCCGGATGCTTCGCTTGGCCGGCGGGCGGTTTGTTCGGTCGACGGCGCGTCGGCTCGCTCGCCATCAGCGTGGCGACCCGCCGGTGTGAGGGGCCCGCCATCGCCAGGCGCATCGTCGTAGCTCAAGACCAATCGTTCTCCCGCCTGGATCCGATCGACCGTGCGCATCAGATGCGGCATCATCGTCTGGAGATCTGTAAGCAATGGGGCGTCCGATCGCGCGCGAGTGAGATCCTGGGGATCGAACGACACTGTTAAAATGGCCTCGTCCCACAACGGTGCCTGGGCACGGATGTCACCATGCGGCCCGCAAATGATGGATCCCCCGGAAAAGGTTTTGCCGCCCTCGGTTCCAACCAGATTCACCAGCGCCACGAACACGCCATGCTCCTCGGCAATGTCGCGTGCGAGCCGCTCCCACCGCTTGAGGTTTGCGGGCACCTGACCTTCATCTTCCCGAGCCCATACCCCGCGGGCTGGAGACGCCGAGACGACGAAGACTATCGATGCCCCATCGAGCGCCGCCACAGTGCCGGTGAGACTATGCCAGGCGTCTTCGCAGATCAGCACTGCGGCGCGGCCCCAGTCGGTGTCGAAGGCGCGAACCTCGAACCCGCGATCGACGAACCTTTCCTCGTCGAAAAGCCCGTAGGTGGGCAGGAAGAGTTTCCGGTGCACGTGGCGGATCACGGGCTCGCCACTTCCTCCATTCAGCGTTACATAGAGCGCGCTATTATAGAAGGCGTTGTTCCACACCTCGTAGAATCCAATGCACACATCGAGCGTCCGCGGTGTAGTAACGACGGATGCGTACTGCGCCTGAAGGTCGCGTGCGAGGGCGCCGGCCGAAATGGCGACGTCGCGCACACCCCCTTCAACGAAGTACCCGGTGAGCGCTGTTTCAGCGAAGACCGCAACATCGGGTCGCGGCTCGAGGGAGTCGATCTGCGAGAAAATGCCGGAGAGCCGGGCGAGGTTGGCAGTGTAGTCGCCCTTTCGCGGCTTGAACTGAACTACGACGAGATGAATAGAGCGATCCATCCACCTGAAGTTGCCATGGCGCAGAGGTACAATCAACCGCTGCGGACCCTTGCACTCGCGGCGTTGTTACTTACTCCGGCGCTGTTGGGCGCACAGCAGACTCAGAGAGCCGACAGCGAGGCGTGGACAATCGTTCCGATGTCCCAGGCGTCATTGGTTCTGGCGCGCGATGGCTCATTGATCGGCGAGATCGGCAAGGAAATTCGCACCAGCGTATCGATTAGATCGCTCCCCAGATATCTGCCGCAAGCATTCGTGGCGGTGGAGGATCACCGCTTCTATCAGCACGATGGGGTCGACGTCGTCGGGATCGCCGGCGCGCTCAAGGACAACATATTCGGCGAGCGCCGCGGAGCGAGCACGATTACGCAGCAGCTCGTCGGCAACATGCATCCGACTCTCATCGATCGCACTGATAGGAGCCTCGGCAGAAAGCTCAACGAGCAAGCCGCCGCGCGAGAAATGGAAAAGCACTACACCAAGGAGCAGATACTCGAAGCGTATCTGAATCAGATTCCATTTGGACACGGCTGGTACGGAGTCGAGAGCGCCGCAAGGCACTACTTCGGAAAGAGCGCCTCGAAGCTGTCACTGCCGGAAGCAGCGGCACTCGCTGCGATGCCCAAAGGACCGGCCCTCTACGATCCGCTCAAGTATCCGGACAGAGTGCGACAACGCCGCAACGTCGTCCTGTCACTGATGGCCGACCAGGGTTATATCACCGCCGCGCAGGCAGCGACAGCACAGGCCGCGCGGCTCGTCACTTCGCCCAACGCAGGATACTCGGCGTACTCGCCCTGGTTCGTCGACGTCGTGCGCGTCCAGGCGCAGCGCGCCGGGATTCCCGTCAACCAGGGCGGATACCGAATCTACACGAGTCTCGACCCGGTCCTGCAAAACGCCGCGACAACAGCGCTGCAGGAAGAAACAGCGGCGCTCGAGGCGCAACCCGACTATAGCCACCCGAGGTACTCGCCAAGGACAGCATCGAAACCAAGCCCCACAACCGATTACCTGCAGGGAATGGTGGTCGCGCTCGATCCGACCTCAGGAGATGTTCGCGCGTTGGTCGGCGGACGTGACTACAACGAGTCGCAGTTCGATCGCGCTGTCGATGGGATGAGACAACCGGGCTCGTCTTTCAAGCCAATCGTGTACGCGGCGGCTATCGCCGATAGCATCACCCCAAATACGATGGTCGCCGACACAGCGCTTGCGATCAACCTTCCCAACGGAACTGTCTACAGCCCCGAGAATTCCGACGGGCAGTACCTGGGAGCGCTGACGCTCCGCGAGGCCCTCGCGAAGTCGCGCAACGTCGTCGCAGTCGAGATCGGTCAGAAGCTCGGCATGGATTCGATCGCGAATCTGGCGCACCGGATGGGACTGAGCTCCAGGATCGCGCCCTATCCGTCGAGCGCGATCGGCGCCTCAGTTGTCCAACCGCTCGACCTGGTTGCCACCTACACCACCTTCGCGAATCTCGGGACGCCCGTGGAGCCGCGTTTTATCTACCGTATAGAAGACAAGAATCGCAAAGTGGTTCTGACGCGCGAGGTAAAGGCGCTGGCGCCGGCGCTCGATCCGCGCGTCACTTACGTGGTGCGCGACATGATGCGCGATGTCGTCGAGCGCGGCACGGCCTCGAGCATCCGGCGTTATTTGCCAGCGTCCATTCCGGTTGCCGGCAAGACGGGAACGACCAACGACAACTCCGATGTCTGGTTCATCGGTCTCACTCCCGACCTGGTGGCTGGCGTCTGGCTGGGGTTCGATAAGCCGACCTCAATCGCTGTCGGCGCTGCTGGCGGGTCGCTCGCCGCCCCGGTCTGGGGCAAGATGATGGCGCGCTACTACGCGTCGAAACCCGAGATTCTCACCGCCCGCGCCAGCGAGCAGTGGGCACCCCCGCTGGGTGTGATCTACGGCGATGTGGATCGCGCAACCGGCGAGCTTGCTAACGACCAGACGCCGCCCGACCGGCGCTACACGGAATATTTCGTCGAGGGCACCGAGCCAGCACCATTGAGAGCAGATCCGTGGAAACTCTTTGCATGGGGGCCGATCATCTTCTAAGCGGGCACCAGCACCAATCCCGAGGCGAGAACAAAAAAGAGGGCTGCGATTGCAGCCCTCTTTTTTTTCTGCCCCGTTGCTGCTAGGCGACTTCCTTCATCTCCAGCGGACGCGCCCCTTTGCTCGCCTCCGCCGGGACGAGGGCGAACTGAAGCACCTCGTTCAGGGTCTCCACCGGATGGAACTCCAGCACGTTCCGCACTTCCTCCGGAACGTCCTCGATGTCGGCCTCGTTCCCCTTCGGGATGATGATGGTCTTGATCCCAGCGCGGTGCGCCCCGAGGACCTTCTCCTTCAAGCCACCAATAGGAAGCACTCGACCGCGGAGCGTTATCTCTCCGGTCATCGCGACATCCTGTCGCACCGGGCGATCCGACATCTCCGAAACCAGCGCCGTCGCGATCGCAATTCCGGCCGAGGGGCCGTCCTTGGGTATCGAGCCAGCGGGAACGTGAATGTGCGCTTCGACCGCGCCAAGCCTGTCGCGCGGAATTCCGAGACTGGCCGCGTTGTTCGTCGCGTAGGTAAATGCTGCACGCGCCGACTCCTTCATCACATCGCCGAGCTGGCCCGTGAGAATCAGTGATACGGCGCCGCCAGGACCGATCTGATTCGCGGCGTCGCCCTCGCGACTCCCGTAATAGCGCCGAATCGACGCTTCCACGAACATGATGTCTCCGCCCATGGGTGTGTAATACATGCCAGTCGCGATGCCGACTTCGCTTTCAGCGAGCGCGTGTTCGGGATGAACTCGTGGTCTGCCCAGCAGCTCCCGCACGGTCTCCGCATCGACGGAGTGAGTTACGTCTTCGCTGGCAGCAATCTTCCGCGCGACTTTCCTCGCGACAGCACCGATCTGGCGCTCGAGTTGCCGAACTCCGCTCTCGCGAGTGTAGTTCGAGACCACGGACATGATCGCATCATCGGTGAAGACGATATCCTTGCCGGCCAACCCCGATTCCTCGAGCTGTCTCGGCAGGAGGTACTTCTTGGCGATTTCTGCCTTTTCCTTCTCCGTGTAACCAGCAAACTCGACAACTTCCATGCGATCGAGCAGCGGACCCGCGATGTTCTGAACGAAGTTCGCTGTTGCAATGAAAAGAACCTCACTGAGATCGAACGGTACGCCGAGGTAGTGGTCGGTGAACGTGTCGTTCTGTGCGGGATCGAGAACTTCGAGCAGCGCGCTCGCCGGGTCGCCCTGGAACGACGTTCCCAGCTTGTCGACTTCGTCGAGCAGGAAAACCGGGTTCTTCGTTCCTGCCTGCTTGAGTCCCTGCACGATTCTTCCCGGCATTGCACCGACGTAGGTGCGGCGGTGCCCACGTATGTCAGCTTCGTCGCGAGCGCCACCCAGTGCGACGCGCACGTACTCGCGGCCAAGCGATCTTGCGATCGACTTCGCGATTGAGGTCTTGCCGACGCCCGGTGGCCCGATGAAAAGAAGAATCGGCCCCTTTGCCATCGCGCGCGACTTTGCTTCTGCTTTATCGGTAATCGGCTTATCTCCCTTCTCGCCGATCGCCAGCGACGGTGTCGCATCTTCCTTGGTAGCGAATAGGCGTGCGGCAGGCACTTCCCCGGTTTTGTCGACTTCGTCCGCGAGCTGTGATGCACGCAGCTGCCGGACGGCGAGGAACTCCAGGACGCGATCTTTCACGTCCTTCAGGCCGTAGTGGTCCTCCTCGAGAACCGTTTCCGCATGTCTCAGATCGAGTTGGTCATCCGACCTCTTGTTCCACGGCAGTTCGGCGATCCATTCCAGATAGGTGCGGATCACCTGCGCTTCCATCGATTCGCGTCCGGCGCGCTCGAGCCTGCCCAGCTCGCGCTCGACTTCGGCGCGCGCCTCTTTTGGCAGCTCCAGCTTCGCGAGCTTGTCGCGAAGCTCTGTAATCTCCTTGCTCGAGTCGTCGTCGCCGAGCTCTTTCTGGATAGCCTTGAGCTGCTCGCGCAGGTACATCTCGCGCTGACGTTCGCCGAGCTCTTCCTGCACTTGCGACTTGATGTCCTCCTGCGCTTCGAGGAGACCGACCTGTCGCTGCACGTGAACGAGAATGCGGCGTAGTCGCTCCTCGACACTCAGCGTTTCCAGCAATCCCTGCCTTTCAGGAACGGGAAGCTCGATGTAGCCCGCAACAAGGTCGGCGAACCGCCCCGGATCGGTCACTGAATCGAGAACCTGGTGCACGACTTCCTCAGGAAGGCCCCGACGCTCGCCGAGCTCAGCGGCGCGCTCACGCGTCTCCTTCTGTAACGCCGTGAACGCAGGATCGTTTTCAGTTTGAGGTGTCATCTCCTCCGCTGGAACGATCACCGCGCTCAGGAATCCATCTGCAGTCGAGTATTGAAGAGCAGTCGCGCGCTGTTCGCCCTGCAACAGGAGCTGGACACCGCCAAGTCCGCGCTGGATCTGACCGATGCGCGCAATGACGCCCATCGAGTACAGGATGTCCGCGGTCGGCTCCTCGGTGTTATCGCGCTGCGCAACGGCGAAGACGAGACGATCGCTCTTTAGAGCGGCCTCGATGGCGCGAAGAGTTGAAGGTCTGCCCGCAGCTATCGGCTGGGTGAGACCCGGAAAAATCACGGTGCCCCGCAAAGGAAGAACCGGTAATGTCTGACGCTGTGCCATTGTCATTCCGAAGACAAGATTCTTATTTAGATACTACTCCAAGGGCCTCCCATACTGCATCTTTTGCTCTCGTGCATTTACGCCAGCCCGGCATGAAGTGCAATACCGCAACTGCTGATTCGACGCGGCCCCATGCCAATTAGACCTGAAGACGAGCTCGGTACCCACGTAGCTCAAGTCCTCTCTGCAAACTATGAGCTAGAGAGCGAAGTGGGCCGTGGCGGTATGGGAATCGTGTATTGCGCGCGCGATCGTCGGTTGAAGCGTGAGATTGCGATCAAGGTGCTGCCGCCCGAGCTTAGCTTCCGCGCCGACATCCGTCAGCGGTTCCTCCGCGAAGCAGAGACTGCCGCGCAGCTCAATCATCCCAACATCGTTCCGATCTACACCGTCGAGGAGAAAGACAATCTCGTCTACTTCGTCATGGCGTACATAAAGGGCGACAACCTTGGACAGCGGTTGCAGCAGCACGGTCCGATTCCGCCGGTGGAGGTGCGACGAATTCTGCGCGAAGTCGCTGACGCCCTCGCGTACGCGCACAACCGCAACGTCATCCACCGCGACATCAAGCCGGACAACATCATCATCGATGAAGAGACCGGTCGCGCGATGGTGACCGACTTCGGCATCGCTCGGGCGCTCACGGACAGCGGGGACTCGCGCCTGACCGCGACGGGCATGGCGATCGGGACTCCGGCATACATGTCGCCCGAGCAGTCTGCCGGCGACCGGGCGATCGATGGCCGCAGCGATCTCTATTCGCTCGGCGTCGTTGGCTACCAGATGCTGTGCGGGCAGACACCGTTCGTGGCGACCAACACGCCGTCGATGTTGGTCAAGCATCTGTCCGAGCAGCCGATTCCAGTCGATGAGCGGTGGCCCGACCTGCCGCCCGACCTTTCGCGCGCAGTGATGATGTGCCTGGAGAAGGATCCCAATGATCGATTCCCCAATGCCGCGGCTTTCGCGGTGGCCTTGA
>DASWDV010000013.1:0-1579 GCA_036395075.1 Gemmatimonadaceae bacterium
GTAGCCCCAGCGGATGGCGAACACGTCGTAGGCGCCCAGCCCGGTTGCGTAGGCGCTGGAGACGTCGATGTCGCCCTTTGCGTTCACTGTCACCCGGGGCGGAGGATAATCCATGACCGACCCACGCTCGTACGTGGACGCGATGTAGTTGTGCGACAGACCCAATGTGTGGCCTACCTCGTGGGCGCTGACCTGACGGACGCGAGCAAGCACGAACGCCGTGTCGGCTGCGGCGGCGTCCGCGCCAAAGAGGCCGGCGTAGATGTTGTAGTCAGTGCGGGCGCGATGGGAATCGAGGCGGGCCATTGCCTTGATGATCTCACCGGTCCTTGGATCCCCGAGCGAGCCACCAACCGACCAGCCGCGCTCGTTGCGGTTCTCCCACTGCACTACGTTATAACGCGCGTCCATTGGGTCCACGCCCTCGGGCAGATCCTCTACGCGGAAACCGCCCTTCAAGCCGGCGCGGTCGAAGGCTTCTGACCACCAGCTGACACCCTGCTTGGTTGCGGTTCGAATCGGCTCGGGAATTCCGCGATCGATGTAGTAGACCAGCGGATTCTTGAGCGGGCTATTGGGATCGGCGGGATTGACGCGCTCGAGACGATGTCGCGCGATCCATCGCTGCTCGAGGGGCTGTTGGATCGGCTGCGCGTAGTCCTTGAAAACGAGGCCGAAGAACCCGACACGCGGGTCGAGCACTCGAGGCTTATATCCCGGATCGGGGAGCGGTAGCAGCGAGATGTGCTGGCGCAGAGTGAAGGATTTTCCGTCCGGCACGATCGAGGCGACGGTTTGTCCAGGGCGGGCCTGTGTCGCGAAGGTGAGCGCGACATCGACTTCGGTATTTTCCGGAAAAGCCTTCGTGTAAGGGCGGTAGATCGTGGATCGGTCGCGCGCCACGGAATAGGCGCCCTCGTTGGCTGAACCCAGCGTTCCTGCCACGTCGTTCCAGTCGCGCATGAAAAAGTCCGTTGCATCGACCACCATCCGCTGGCCATCGTCCGCGACGACCGGCAATGCTGCAACCGTGCTCGGCGGAAATGCCTCGAGAACCGTGCGCGCATGGGCAGGATTGTCGACCGCCGATGTGCGATAGTTCCAGTTCTCGAACACAACGAGAACACGGTCGCCGTTTCTATCGAATCGTGCGACATAGGAATCGCCACTTGCACCGCGATCGAGGCCGATCGGATTCGATCCCAGCCCTGTCGCGAGACTCACGAACATCAGCACGCGGGTGGAGTCCCGCGGAATCTCAAGAAAGATTTTTCCCTGCTTCGCATCGAGGTACAACGGGATGAAGCCATCGCGGCGCTCCATCCCGGCTGTTTTTGCCTGGATTTGCGAGGCTGGCGTTGCTGCCGGACTCGTTGTGATACCTGATGGAGCGGAAGCGCAGGCGGCGGTGCCAGCGAGAGCTGCGACCTTGAGGGTGCGACGCATCGAGTGAGCGGTTCGGGAACGGACGGGACTAACGGGACAGCGATAATTTCACCGGGGCCGCGGGTGCGCAAGGCCGGGCCGTCGTGCGTCCCGACGGATGGCGCACTAATGACTTCTAAAGTCTGCTGAAAAT
>DASWDV010000014.1:0-10836 GCA_036395075.1 Gemmatimonadaceae bacterium
CTTGGGATTGGTCCTCCGTCGTACGGCATTTATGAGCAATTGCTGTCATCGGCAACTCTCGGCCACGACACCGCCGTGTACGCCCTGGTCTCGCCCGGTACTGGACCGGTACCGTCCATTATCCTCCGACGCCGCGCGGCAGACACGGTGGCCTTCACCAGTACGTTCTTCCCGAACTGGACCGAAGTCGCGGCCGTCGACTCTCGCGGCCGAATCCTCGGAATCGACGCGAGCGCGACCACCGTCAAGACAGTTTCGCAGCGCGCGTCGGACGTGGACTTCGACAACCTCGTTAAGACGTGGAGCGCAACAGAGGTAGCGAGAGGGGGAGCGATGGGTCAAATGTCGCCGCCCGATACTACGAGAGCGACCATTGGCGGCGCGAACGTGGTGGTTGCTTACAGCCGTCCGCTCAAGCGCGGTCGCGTGATTTTTGGCAGCAGCATCGTACCGTGGAACCAGGTGTGGCGGACGGGAGCGAACGCGGCGACCGTATTCACCACCGACAAGGATCTGGTTTTTGGCACGACCGTAATTCCGGCCGGCAAGTACACTCTTTGGACTGTTCCAACTCCTACGGGCGGAACTCTGATTTTCAACAGCGAGACGGGGCAGTGGGGAACTGACTATCACTCCGACAAGGATTTCGCCCGAGTCAATCTGACCACCAGGCAAGTGTCACCGCCGGTCGAGCAATTCGTGATCGGTGTCGCGCCGCAGTCTTCGGGCGGCGTTCTCAGCCTTGCGTGGGATGACCGCCAGTACACCGTTCCCTTTACGGTCAAATAGGACCGGCGTGATCGTGTTCAGGCGTGGAGCAATCGATTTGCTCCGCGCCTTCGCTGACGCGCCTCCCCTCAGTCGGTGACGGTCATAGATATCGGGTTGTCGAGATAGACTACCTGCTCGTCGCGCCGGAAATGGATTATCCGCCAGAACCAATTCTCACCGCGGGGCTGGCCTCCGTGGTCCATGATCATTTTCGCGAGATCTGCCGCTTCGCTGGGATCCATTCTCAGGCACCCGTGTGACTCGGCAGATCCAAGACTTTCGAGATCGCCGGTGCCGTGGATATAGTAGTCGGGCTCACGAAAGAAGATCTTGACGACCTTCATCGGATTCTTCGGATCGCCAGGACCCTGGGCTGACTTACCCTTCGCCCACGCCGCGCCGGGCGGCGGTCGCCAGCTCGGATTCCAGACAATCTTTCTGATCTGATAAGTGCCCTGCGGCGTCGGGTATTTGGGATTTCCGACCGCTACCGCGTAGGTCCTCACTTTTTGGTTGCCACTCATGACGGTCAGGATCCGCGCGCCGAGGTTTGCCTGAAGACTGATTGCTGGCGCATCGCTCGCCGGCGCCGATTCCCCCACCGAGCTATCTCTGCCGGCCGAGGCCGCTGTTCGTGGCAGCTCGACTTGAGCGGGGGCTCGTGCCGCAGTACAAGCGGCGGCGAAGTAGAGTGTTGCGACTAAGGTCTTTTTCATGCTCATTTGACCGTTGAGTTGTCTGGTATGCGTTTCTGCTACAAATGATTACAAATGCCGTTCCAGAACGACGCGATTCACGAAGCCTCAGCAAGGGAACTTTCTTGCTGGCTTGTGCCAGCAGTGGGCTGCATTTTCTGGAAGCATCCTTTGTGAGCCCGACCTCCATCCAACGCGCAATGACCCAGACTCGCACAAGAATCTTTCTCCTTGCGCTTATCGCGAGCACTCTCCCCCTCCCAACAGGCGCGATCGGCGCGCAAAGAGTCGATCCATCGCTTTACTCCAGTCTTGAGTGGCGAATGATCGGGCCGTTCCGGGGCGGGCGGACGATTGGGGCAACGGGCGTTCGAGGTCAGCCGAATGTCTTCTACATCGGCGTCAACAACGGCGGCGTCTGGAAGACGACCGATTATGGTCGCGTCTGGACACCCATCTTCGACGAGCAACCGACGGGCTCGATTGGCGACCTCGCAGTGGCGCCGTCGAATCCGAACGTGATTTATGTCGGGAGCGGAGAAGGAGTTCAGCGGCCTGACCTTTCGACCGGCGACGGCATCTACAAATCCACCGATGCCGGCAAGACATGGCGTCACCTCGGCCTCCGCGACGGACAACAAATCGGCGGCGTCATTGTCGATCCGCGCGACGAGAACCGGATTTTCGTCGCGGTCCTCGGCCATCCGTACGGCCCGAACCAGGAACGCGGCGTGTATCGATCAACGAACGGGGGCGAGACGTTCGAGCGCGTGCTCTACAAAGACGAGAACACCGGCGCGATCCAGGTTGGGTTCGATCCCGCGAATGCGCAGATCGTGTACGCGGCGCTATGGGCCGGACGCCAGGGACCGTGGGAGAATTCGTCCTGGAACGGACCGCTGAGTGGATTGTTCAAGTCAATCGACGGCGGCACCACGTGGCGGCAGATCGGGTCTGGATTTCCAACTGCCGCACAAGGCTTGGGTAGAATCGGGTTCACAGTTGCACCCAGCGATCCACGCCGAATGTATGCGACAGTTGACGCACCAACGCTCGGGGGTATCTACAGGTCGGACGATGCCGGTGAGACTTGGCATCGCACGAACTCGGAGGTGCGCGTCTGGGGACGGGCTTCGGATTTCGCCGAAGTAAAAGTAGATCCACGAAATCCGGACGTCGTATACTCGGCCAATACCTCCACATACCGCTCGACCGACGGCGGCACGACGTTCACAGCGATCAAAGGAGCACCCGGGGGCGACGACTACCATCGCATCTGGATCAACCCCGACAACCCGGAGATCATGCTGATCGCCTCTGATCAGGGAGCTACCCTCACGACGAACGGCGGAAAAACGTGGAGCTCCTGGTACAACCAGCCCACCGCTCAGTTCTATCACGTCATCACCGACAATCGAATTCCGTATTGGGTCTACGGTGGACAGCAGGAGAGCGGCTCAATTGGGACGATGAGCAGGGGCGATTATGGAGCCATCACATTCCGCGAATGGAATCCCGTCGGGCTCGAGGAATACGGCTACGCGGCGCCGGACCCGCTCGATCCGAATATCATTTACGGTGGCAAGATCACGCGCTTCGACCAGCGCTCGCGCGAAGTTCAGAACATCAGCCCGGAGGCAGTTCGCTCCGGCAAGTACCGGTTTCTACGCACCGCACCGGTGATCTTCTCGAGTGTGGATCCGCACACCCTCTATTATGCCGGCAACGTTCTGTTCAAGACGACGAACGGCGGTCACAGCTGGGACGTGATCAGTCCGGATCTTACCAGACAAAACTACGACGTGCCGGCTAGCTACGGCATTTTCACCGAAGGCGATCTCTCTCGTGCCAGGAATCGCGGCGTGATTTATACCGTTGCCCCGTCGTTCCGAAGCGTGAATACGATCTGGACGGGCTCCGACGACGGTGTCATCAACCTGACCCGCGACGGCGGAAAAACGTGGACGAAAGTCACACCGCCCGCGCTCACTCCCTGGAGCAAGGTCTCGCTCATGGAAGCGTCGCACTTCGACGACGAATCGGCGTACGCGGCGATCAACCGGTTCAAGCTCGACGACCTGCATCCGCACATCTACCGAACACACGACGGTGGAAAGAGCTGGAAAGAAATCGTCAACGGAATACCGGACAATGAAGTCGTGAACTCCGTGCGTGAGGATCCCGTACGCCGTGGCCTGCTGTTCGCCGGAAGCGAGCGCGCCGTGTACTTCTCGCTGGACGATGGCGAGCAATGGCAGTCTCTTCGCCTGAATATGCCAGCGACGTCGATTCGGGACCTCGTCATCCATGACGACGACATCGTCGTCGGCACGCACGGACGTTCGTTCTGGATTCTCGACGACATGACGCCACTGCGTCAGCTTGATTCGAGGGCTACCGCAGGTCAGAGCTTCCTGTTCAAGCCCAAGCCTACCTACCGCTTTCGGCGTAACAAGAACACCGACACGCCACTGCCGCCCGAAGAGCCCGCCGGAAAAAATCCGCCCGACGGCGCGATCATCAATTACCGGCTCGCCAGCGACGCTCGCGGGCCAGTCGTGCTCGAGATCGTAAATGATGCGGGTAAAGTCGTTCGTCGATTTTCGAGCGCCGATTCGGTCGAAGCGGTCGAGCAGGATCTGAACGTTCCTACGTACTGGGTGCGTCCACCGCAGCGGCTCGCAACCGGACGCGGAATGCACCGTTTCGTGTGGGATCTTCATTACCCGCCGCCAAAGGTTCTCGGGTACGGGTATCCCATCTCGGCGATCTTCGGCGACACTCCGCGCTATCCGCTGGGACCAGCGGTGCTGCCAGGAACGTACACGGTCCACTTGAGCGCCAACGGTCAGACGCTTTCGCAGCCGCTGACCATCAAAATGGATCCACGCGTTCAGATCACCGCCGCCGGATTGAGACTCCAGCACGATATCGGCGTTCGAATGAACGATGCGATCAGCCGCGACTTCGCGGCGCTCAGTGCGTTGCGATCGCGGCGGACGACGCTGAGAACTCAGCGCGAAGGTGCGAAGGCCAAGGAAATCGCTGATTCATTGGTAGCGCTCGACTCGGCGTTGGCAAGGCTCGAGAACGGCGGCGCCCCGGGACCCGCTGGTCTCGCGCGGATCAATGAGCAATTGGCGGGAGTCCTCGACGCCGTCGAAGGTGCCGACGCCGAACCGACCACACAGGTCATCGCGGCGGCAGGCGAGCTGGAAAAGTCGCTGTCAGCGCTGCTCGTCCAATGGTCCGACGTTCAGCGTAGAAGAATTCGGCCAACCAATAGATAGATTATGCAACTAAGTGCGCGCGCTGATCACTGGAGTCAGAGATGACGACGAGCAAAGAAACCGAGTGGATGAATCACCCGCGGCTACGGAAGCTCGTCATGGCGATCAACGAGCTCACGCTCGCCGAGCGGATAACGCTGGTGAAGGGTCTGGTGCCGGCAATCGCCGACGAGCTGTCCGACACGGAGTACGAGAGATTCATTGACTCGATACGATTAAAGGGCGAGCGCTTCCATGAAGCGCAGGCGCATCCCGGCGAAGGAAGAGCAGAACGAAAGATCCCGGGCGAGCGCGACCTCGAAGGCCGCTAGCTACTATATACCGAGCGCGAGCTGAACCGGCGCTGTCGCCAATGCCGGGCCCACACAAATCGGTCCGACGACGCTACTCTGTGAGGCCGCGGTAAGCCGACCCTTGAATCGCGCGCGGCGCAGCGATTCGCCCACCGTGGCGAGCGCGGTCCGTGGAGTGTTGTTCTTCTCGCTGAGGTGGGCCAGGACAATGTTGTTGAGACCCGAGTGTATGCTCTGACTTGCCGCTCGCGCCGCGTCGCCGTTGCTCAAATGACCGAATTTTCCGCGAATGCGAGCCTGCAGTGACGGCGGATAAGGTCCGGCCCGGAGCATTCCCTCGTCGTGATTGGCTTCGATGACGAGCATGTCCAGCTTGTCTAGCGCGCGCAAAACACTCTCGGTAATGTGTCCAAGGTCGTAAACGATTCCGGCGCGAGCGCCCTCCTCGATGGACGTCACTATCACCGCGATGGGCTCATTCGCGTCGTGCGACACGGGCACTGTTTCCAGGTGGAAATCGCCCACGACGACCGTGCTTTTGCGCGGAGTGAGAATCGTTCTCAGCTCGGACCATTCGGGGCACATCATCCGCGTTCCAGCGGTCGAGACGATTGTCCAGCCCCATTTTCTCGCGGCGGCTGCGACGCCCTTGATGTGGTCCGTGTGCTCGTGCGTTACGACGACTGCCTGGATCGATTCGGGTGCGACGCCAGCGACGCAAAGGCGCTGCTTCAGCACACGCGGCGAGAACCCGGCATCAACGAGTATGCGCGATCGCGCCGTCTCGACGAGGACGGCGTTTCCACTACTTCCACTTCCGAGGACCCACAGCTTCATCAAATGCTCCAACGCCTTTTGTGTGCTTCCGCCAAATGTCTTCGCGCCTTCTCGCCCAGCTCGACGTGTCGTCGCGCCATTACACGCTCGGCGACGGTAAGAAATTTAGCAACGTCGTAGGTGTCATAGGGCTCTCCCTCCCCCCAGGCGAATGGGGATACGACTTTCGGTGGCGCGCTCGAGCCGAAGATGTTCGCGCCCGCACCGATGATCGTGCCAGTGCTGAGCATCATTCCGATCCCTGTTTTCGCGTGATCGCCAAAAAAGGTTCCAAGGAACTGCTGCCCGGTGCCGCGAACTCCTGACGGTGTCCAGAGCTGAACAGGCCCGTAAGTATTCTTGAGATTGCTGGTTGTAGTCAGTGCTCCGAGGTTGACCCACCGTCCCAGGTAGGAGTGACCGACGAATCCGGAATGCCCTTTGTTGCTGTGTCCGAGGACGATCGTGTTGCTGAACTCTCCGCGAATTTTGCAGTTGTCGCCGATTGACGAAGTCGCGATTCGGTCTCCGAGGATCTGCGATCCCGGCCCGACGTAAACCGGTCCGCAAAGGTGCGTGAACGGCGCGACGACCGCGCCGCGGCGAACCAGAATCGGTCCGACCGATGCGTCGAGCACGACATTCGGGCCGATAACCGCGCCTTCTTCCACGAAGACGGCGTGGTCGCCCATGGTCGTCGCGTCGGTCTTCGCCTTTGACGGAAGAGATTTCGCGCGAAGGGGGATGTCTTCATTCAGTTGATCGGCTAGGGTGCTGATGAAATCCCACACGTCGTTGATCCATCGTCCGTTGATCTTGCGGCCGCCAAGGCTCGTTTGGATCGTCCCCAGATCGAGGGATCCGTCCGCGAATTGCGCGACGGGAAGAGCTCGAGCCAGCCTCACCGCGCCGGCTTGGCCTTCGCACATCAGCAAATCGAAATGGTCGAGTTGGAGATCGTTGGGGATTACGCAGCGGGTATTCACGACGATCGAGCCCGCTGGAATTTCCGTCTTTGGCGCAACGGCGGGTGGTGCGTTGCCTTCCTCGAAGTGTGCCAGATGGCGGGCACTAATAAAGCCGGCGCTCTGGAGCGACGTCGCCCGCTCCCAACGGCGGCGAATCAGCGATGTTCCGGCCCGCAGCTCCGAGCCCGGACGAGTGAGCGCGAACGGCTCGAACTGTCTCGCGCGGATGTCGTCGTAGAAGTAAAGGGCGCTCATTCGTCACCCCGTTCGCTGTCCGGAAGGGATTCCACCAACCGCTTCAAATCTGCCGCTTTTTCTCTCGTAGTGACGAGCGTCATTCCATTGTGCGAAACGACGACGAGGTTATCGACCCCGTACATGACTACGCGGCTCGAATCGGCCCGGACGACATTGTCGCAGCAATCGAGCATGTGTACGCTGCCGCTGGTGACGTTTCCGAACTCGTCCTTGTCCCGCACGCGACCGAGAGCGTCCCAGGTGCCGACATCGTCCCAGCCGAAGTCGCCGGGCAGGACGGTGACTTCAGTACTGCGCTCCAGCACCCCGACATCGACTGAGATCGGTTTCGCGACGCTCTCAAAAAATTCCTCAGCATCGGCATTCTGGTCGAGGCTCAGCGCTTTCGTCAGCTCTGGAGTATGCTCCCTGACCTGCGCAAGAAAATCACCTACGCTCCAGATAAATATTCCTGAATTCCAGAGGTAGCCTTCAGCGCGCATCTTTTCCGCGCGCTTCCGGTCCGGCTTCTCGATGAATCGCTTCACTGGCGATCCGTCGGGGTCATTCCGGTGGGCGGGCTGAATATATCCGAAACCCTGATCGGCGCGGGTTGGAACGATCCCCACTGTGACCAGGGTGTGCGTCTTACGCGCGAGCTCCTCTCCCTGGAGAAGAGTCTCCCGGAATTTTGCATCATCTCCAATCGCCCAGTCGGCGTGAACGCAAATCATCGTCGCTTCCTTGCTGTCGCGCCGTTCGATTGCGAGGGCGGCCCACGTCAGAGCCGCGGCAGTTCCAACCGGCTTTGGCTCCGGGATGATGTTTTCCCGCGGAATTGGAGTAAGAAGCTTCCGAATCGACTTCACCAGGCTCGCGTTGGTGAGGATCAGCGTGTGCGACGGATCTACGATCGGCGCGAGCCTGTCGATGGCGTCACGCAGCAGCGGTTTCGCAGTGACGAGCGGGAGGAGTTGCTTGGGGCGCTCCGGCGTGCTCAACGGCCAGAAGCGCGAGCCGACTCCGCCCGCGAGAACGACAGCCCAGCGACTCACTCTCCCGTTATTCCCGCTTCGTCGGGCGCTCCGGTGAGACGCGCGACGAGCGCGTAGAGCTTCTTCGGGCTGAACGGCTTCGTGACAAACTGCGTCGCGCCAAGCGCAAGCGCGTCGCGCTCATGCTTCGCGTCACCCCCGGCGGTAAGGATGATGCACGGCAGCGCCTCGAATCTGTCCTGTTCGCGAATCCGTTTGAGCACATCGAGTCCGCTGAGTTTCGGCATCATGAGATCGAGGACTACCAAATCGAGCCGCTCGTCGCCGTTTATGAAGTCCAGAGCTTCCTGCCCGTCGTAAGCAATGCTTACCCGGAACGGCCCTTGCTCGAGCTTCATCTTGATGATGCGCCCGATGTGTGGCTCGTCATCGGCGACGAGAATGTGACAAAGACGTGGCTCGGTATCGGGCACGGCTTAGATCAGCGCCGCGATGTTGCCGCGGTAGCGGCGGACGTCGAAGAGGAGCCCGCCGAGGTCGGCCGACGGACGCAGCAGCACGAGCAGAAGCGTTTCGTCAGCAAGCGCCGCGACGATTGCATAGCCTTTTTGATGTTCCAGTATCGCTGTGTTCATCGATCCTTGAATCGTTGCGCGGCCGAGGCTCTCCGCTTCCGCGACCAGGGCGGGGACGCGAGCGGCGAGGTCCTCGTTGTCCAGTCCCGGAGCAGCAAATCCTTCGATCAGCAGACCGTCCTTCCCCAATACGAGAACGGCATCAACTCCCGGACGCTGGCGAAGCGCGCTCGTGAAATCTCTTATGTTGGGCATTGATGGGAGGCGAAGTTGCGAAGCTAGGAACCGCAAAGAGTGAAGTCAAGCGCGGCAATCGCTTGAACTGTCATAAGTTACGGGGTATTATCGAAGAGCAACCCCTCCAGTCTCTCATCTGTCTCATATACTTCATGAAAGCGCGTCTCGCCCTTCTAGCGACGATGTTCGTCGTAGTCATTTTAAGCGCCTGCGGCGATGTCGCCGGTGTCAAGGCTGCGTTACTAACCTCCGTCGATACACTGTCGGTCTTCGCGCTCTCCGGGACTCCTCCTTCCTATCCGAGCGCGCTCGCCTTGCTGCAGCGACAGCCCGTCCGCGTCGACGGCTTCGGCAACTTCGACATCGCGTTCGACATCGATGCAGATGGCAATACGATCGTCTATCCGGTGAAGCTGGTGGTAAGCTCCCCTGGAGGAGCGCGTCCAGTTGGTCTCCAGCTGGTTGCGACCGTGTTCGACAGCCTTGCCGAAGCACCGAAAACCGGATACCAGAGCGATTCATCGTACGTGCTCACGCCTGGTCAAACCCTCGTTGTACAGTCAGCGCACAACAACTCGGGCGATCTATGCCAGTTCGCGGTCAATCCCAACATCTACGCGAAGATCGCGGTCGACAGCGTCAACCTCGCATCGCGGACTGTCTTTCTAAGGATGGGACTCGATCCGAACTGCGGGTTTCGTTCATTCGCGACTGGAATTCCCACGAGTTGATTGGTGCACGACCTGAGGATCGTGCGCGAGCACATCGACGCACTTCGCACCGGCATGCGCCGGCGCGGGGCTCTCGATGCGCTGTCGCCGACCATCGATCGCGCGATTGACCTCGACAAGGCGCGACGCGACACCATTCAGGCCGTTGAGGAGCGAAAGGCCGCCCGCAATGCGGTCAGCCAGCAGGTCGGCCAGCGCAAGCGCGGCGGCGAATCAGCGGACGATCTCCAGCAGCAGTCACGCGCACTCGGCGACGAGATCGCGACACTCGATCGCGAGCTCGCGCAGACCGAAGCCGAGCTGTCGGCGATTCTTTTGGAGCTGCCCAATCTTACTCTCGACGACGTTCCAGCCGGTGGAGAAGAGAACAACGCGGTCGTAAGAAGCTGGGGGGAACCGCGCGAGGGTGCGCTCGTCAAGCCGCACTGGGAAATCGGCACCGGACGCGGTCTCATCGATTTCGAGCGCGGGGCGAAAATCAGCGGCTCCGGATTCATCGTCTTTCGCGGAATGGGCGCTCGTCTCGTGCGCGCTCTCATGAATCTCATGCTCGACATCCACACCCGTGAGCACGACTACGAGGAGGTTTGGGTTCCAGTGGTCGTGAATCGCGCCAGCATGACCGGCACCGCGCAGCTGCCAAAGTTCGAGGAAGACATGTACTCCCTCCAGGGCGAGGACGCCTTCCTGATACCGACTGCCGAAGTCCCGCTCACTAATCTGTACCGCGACGAGATCTTGCCCGAGTCGGAGCTGCCAAAATCGTTCACGGCTTACTCTCCCTGCTTCCGGCGCGAGGCGGGTGCGGCTGGCAAGGACACTCGCGGTTTACTGCGCGTGCACGAATTCGACAAGGTCGAGCTGGTCCGCTACGTCACTCCGGAAAGCTCGCGCGATCAGCTCGAAATCCTCACCGGACACGCCGAAAAGATTTTGAAGCTCCTCGAGCTTCCGTACCGTGTCGTGCGCCTCGCGGCCGGTGATACCGGATTCGCGAGCGCTCATACCTACGACCTCGAGACGTTCGCGCCAGGGGTTGGAAAGTGGCTCGAGGTATCGTCGTGCAGCAACTTCACCGACTTTCAGGCGCGCCGCGCGAATATCAGGTACAAACCGGCGGACGGAGGCAAGCCGCGCTTCGTCCACACTCTCAACGGATCGGGCCTCGCATTCCCGCGCGTCATCGCCTCAATCCTGGAGCACCACCAGCAGGAGGATGGCACCGTGC
>DASWDV010000015.1:0-2289 GCA_036395075.1 Gemmatimonadaceae bacterium
TCTTTCGCCATTCAGGGTGTATGACGACAGCGCGCTGGTGCGCCGGCACCTGGCGGATCTCACGCGCTTCGTCGCAATTGCGGAAAAAACCGGAGCGGCGACGGCAATCGTGCCCATCGATCTTGCGACATCGGTCGACACGGCGACTCTTGGACGTTACGAACGATTCGTCGCAGCCGGGAAAGCCGCTGGACTGCCGGTGATCTCGATCTCACACGCATTCGATGGATATCCCACTGCGTCGATTACGGTCGGATCTCTAGACGGCCATCCGAACGCTCAGGGTCACCACATCGCCGCGGCGGCGGCGGCGCCGGAGCTGATAAATCGCTGGAACGAGCACGTCACCGCATCACTTACCCGAGCCTCGCACAGACGATGAGCACCTCAACGCAGAAGAAAAGTTTCACCCCCACTGATGGACGCCATTTCGGTCTCGTTATCGGTAGCGTGCTACTCGCGCTGGCGCTCGTGTCGACAATCCGGCATCGACCCATCGCGCTGGTCGCGACGATCGCTGGAACTGGGGCGCTTCTCATGCTCGCGGGATTAATTGTGCCACGTCACCTCGTCCCATTGTATCGGGCGTGGATGGGCGTTGCCGCGATCCTGTCGCGCGTTACTACGCCAATAGTCATGGCGATCATGTATTTCGTGATGATCACGCCCATTGCCCTGCTGCGGCGCACGTTCGGCAGGAATCCGCTCGTCGTTCGTGACGGCCCTAACGGTTTCTGGGTCGTGCGGGCGGAAGGTCGGTCGCGCAGCATGTGGCGCCAGTTCTGATTTCGTCATTCACCATTCCAGAGGACATCGAAACATGAGTCAGACCTACATCGCCCGGGAGCTGTGGGCGTTCATGCGGGAGCGAAAGAGGTTCTGGATGCTGCCAATGCTCCTGGTGCTCGTCGCCATCGGCGGCGTGCTGATCTTCGCGCAGGGTTCCGTGCTCGCGCCCCTGATCTACACGATTTTCTAGGCGCTCCGAACGATGCGCCGCAGTCGGCACTTGTTTCCGCGAGCGGTGATCTCTATCGTGAAGGTATGCGGATAACGACTTGGGCTGAGTACGGGGTAATTTGCGCGCTCAACCTCGCCAAGCGGACCGATCTGGGGCCGGTCAACGGCCGGGAAATCGCGCGCCAGGAACGTCTTCCCGCCGACTATGTCGAGCAGATTCTGCTCCGGCTACGGCGTGCGGGAGTGATCACCAGCACTCGCGGGGCGCGCGGCGGGTACGTGCTGGCGAGGCCACCGGCAGAGATCTCGATCAGGGATGTAATCCATGCATCGGAGCTCGAGACCTTCGACCTCCACTGCGTCAGCCACCCCGTCGAAGAAGAGCGGTGCAGCGCATCGCACAGCTGCAGCATCAGGCCCGTCTGGGTGATGCTTCAGCGCCGGATCGACGACGTGCTTCAGGGCGTGAGCCTCGCGGACCTTCTCCACGACGAGCCTACAGTCCGCGAGCGAGTCGGATTGCCGAGCGCCGAGAGATCGAATCCTGAGAAGACGGCGCTCCCGATTCTAGAGCCGGTCTGAATCCGTAGCCCGGATGCAAAAACGGCGCGGCTGACTCAGCAGACGCGCCGTTCCGTTTTATGTGCCGAAGGGGGGACTCGAACCCCCACGGGCTTGCACCCACTGGCTCCTGAAGCCAGCGCGTCTACCAGTTCCACCACTCCGGCGACAGACTCACGAAAGCTAGAAACCAGGAATAGTGAAGTCAACGCGAGCAGGCTTTTGGCCTCGCGGTGTTGCGTCTAACTTGAGCACGAAGTCAAATGGCAGAGAGAGTCGAGAAAGATGAGAAGCAGTCTGTCGCGCGGAACAAACGCGCGCGTCACGACTACCACATCCTCGACACCTGGGAGGCGGGCGTCGTTCTGACCGGCAGCGAGGTCAAATCGCTTCGGAACGGAAAGGCCAACATCGCTGACTCATACGCGATCGTCAAAGATGGTGAGGTTTTTCTGCTCAATCTTCACATATCGCCTTACGAACAGGCGAGCTACTTCAATCACGAGCCGACGAGGACGCGGAAGCTTCTGTTGCATCGCAAGGAGATCCGCAAGATGATTGGCGCCGTCGAGCGTCAGGGGCTTACGCTCATTCCGCTCGAGGTCTACTTCAAGCGGGGCAAAGCCAAAGTCGCCCTCGCCCTCGGCAAGGGTAAAAAGCTTTACGACAAGCGCGCCGACGAGAAGCGGCGCGACGACGAGCGCGACATGCAGCGTGCGGTGAGATCCAGATGATCGGGCTTTTTCTTGCGCTTCAGGTCGCCGGTAC
>DASWDV010000016.1:0-5935 GCA_036395075.1 Gemmatimonadaceae bacterium
CCTCGCGCCGGGGTCGGCAAGGTTGACGATCTGTTCGCTGGACGATCCATCAATGCGCACCATACCGCGTCGAACGCCGAAGGCATTCGCGGCATCAAGGACTGGCTCTCGACGGGTGAAAGTGGGTTCCTCTTTGCCAACCTAGTAGATTTCGACCAGTTGTATGGGCACCGCAACGACGTTGCGGGGTTTTACGGTGCGCTGCGCGAATTCGACGCGGCTCTGCCTTCCATCACATCGCGGCTAAAAGAGGACGATCTGCTGTTCATTACGGCCGACCACGGCAACGACCCAACTACACCTACCACGGATCACGCGCGCGAGCGCGTCCCTCTGCTCGTGGCGGGACCACGTGTCGTACCGCGCGACCTTGGCGAGCGCGACACCTTTTCGGATCTCGGCGCAACCGTTGCGGAATGGTTTGGCCTCTCATTCCGCGGTCGCGGCAAATCGTTTCTGGCCGAGCTGGTAGTTTGATGAAGCGGGTTCAATGCAAGACGCCTCTCTGAGGGAGGCAGCGCTGCGCGCGCTGGACAACGCCTACGCGCCGTATTCCAACTTCCGCGTCGGCGCCGCGCTGCGGACGCGCAGTGGCGAGCTCATCACCGGCTGCAACATGGAGAACTCCGCCTATGGCCTCGCGATTTGCGCGGAAACCCTTGCGGTGGCTTCTGCTGTCTCACAAGGACTTACGGAGTTCGACGAGATCGCGATTGCGACGGATGACAGCGAGCCCACTCCTCCATGCGGGGCGTGCAGACAAGTCCTGAGCGAGTTCGCGCCCAACATCAAAATCTCGAGCTACACGCGCGACGGAAAGGAAGCAACCTGGACTCTGGACGAGCTGCTTCCGCACGCTTTCGTGCTAAACCCTTCACGTGGAAGAGTGTAGTGAAGCTTTGGTCATTTCTGCCGCGATCGCTCGCTACCGCGGCGCTCTTCGTTTCGGCGTTGTCGTGCTCGGAGAATCTGGATAGCTCGGGCGTCTGCTCTGTGCTGTGTCCGCCCATAGGCGGGGACGTGCAGAACATCACTCTCGACGCGATCGTCATGGACACGACGGTCCAGGCGCTTTCCGGACTTGGAACCGAGCCCGGATTGCTTCTGGCGTCCCGCGGCGACACGCTCGACACGCGAGTCGTGATCCGTTTCGACACTTTGCCCGGGAGGTTCACGCCTTCTGGTGACACGGCCCAGGCGATAAAGAGCGTCGACAGCGCTTACATCCAGCTTCTCGTCGACACGCTTTCGACCAAGGGAATAGACTCGGTGACGATCGAAGCCTATGACGTCGACACCACCGCCAGCGATACGTCGAGCGCGGCGATATTGGCGCTATTCAGGCCCGACCGATTCATTTCGTCGCAGAAGTTCGCGCGCTCGGACATCAAGGACACGCTGAGATATCACATCTCGAACGCCGCCCTTCTCGCCAAAATCCAGGACAGCACACGACTTCGTATCGGGTTGCGAGCAAGCGGGCCCAGCTCGTCGCAGATGCGGTTTTTTTCTACTGAAACGGGCTTCGGGCCGATTCTATCTTTTCGGGCCACGCCCGACACGGCAACCAAACCGCTGACCGTCTCGCCGATATCCAGTACGCCGGTCGGTGAGTCGATTATCGCGAATAACCTGCGCGATTATACCGTGATCGCCAAAGGACCACCCGCCGCCCCGCCAAGCGTGCTCGCTATAGGCGGGCTGCCGCCGCGACGTGTATACCTGCGCTTCGACATTCCATCGCGCATCATCGATTCGACGACAGTAGTGCGAGCGACATTGCTTCTCAACCAGATTTCGAATCCGGCGATAGATCCGACGGACACCGTGCTGATCGTTCCGCAGGTGGTACTCGCGGGGAAAGTTGTCACGGATCCGACGAGAGCGGCGCAGATCGTCGCCAGCGTGTCGGTCGACACGCTCAAGCTGCGGCCCGGTAACTCCGGCATCACCAACGTCGAGCTGGCGCGCGCCTTTGCGTTATGGCGCACTCAGCAGCCTGACACGCTTCCCCGGGCGATCGTGCTGAGATCTGTATCCGAGGGAAACTCGCCGCTGGAGATTCGATTCTCGTCGAGCGAGGACATCGCGGCTCTGCGACCTCGCCTCCGAATCAGTTACACTTCCCGGATACCGCTGGGACTACCCTAATGCGTAAAACTCTTCTCGCCGCGACGGCGCTCGTTCTCCTCGCTTCTCGCGGCAACGCGCAGGGAGCGTTGAGTCTTCAGGGCCTCGGCTATCCACCCGGTCAACTGAGCGCGCGCTCGGAAGGCACTGGTGGCGGTGTTGCGGACTTCGACGCGCTCAGCCTCGTGTCTCCCGCGGCAATCGCCGGGGTGGGAGCGTCGGTGCTTTTCTTTCAGTATTCTCCCGAGTTCCGACGGGTCACTACCTCGTCGGGAAGTGCGAAGACGACGACTGCCCGCTTTCCGCTGGTGGCGGGCGTGCTCCCGATGGGACAGACGTGGACGCTCGCGCTGAGCTCGTCCACTTTCCTCGATCGCTCTCTGGAGACAAGCCTGGTGCGGCCGCAGGTTGTCGGGGGAACTACCGACACGGTCAACCTCACCGAGCACGACAAGGTCCTCGGCGCAATCAACGACGTGAGACTGGCGCTGGCCTGGTCGGGGACTACAACGCTACGGATCGGCGTCGGCGCTCACGTGTTCAGCGGCAGCAACCGGATCACTTTCTCGCAGATTTTCCCCGACAGCTCGAAGTACCTGAGCACCTCCCAGGCGGAACGCATCAGTTACGCCGGATTCGCTGGGTCGGTTGGGATCGAGTACCATCCCTCCCGGACAATCGGGTTTGCCGCCTCTGCGCGTAAGGGTGGCGACCTGCGGGCGCAGGCCTCTGACACGGCAATCGGCAGCGCGCCACTTCCCGATCATTATTCTGGCTCAGTGACATATGAGGGCCTCCCTGGTGCCACGATATCTGTGCGCGTTGCGCACGACGGGTGGAGCTCGCTGACCGCGCTGTCTTCTTCTGGAATTCAGGCGTTCGACGGTTGGGACACGGGCGCCGGGATCGAAGCGAGCGGGCCGCGGATCATGCAGCGGATCGTCACGCTGCGCGCCGGAGCGCGCTTCCGCACGCTACCCTTCGGTCTGAACGGCGAGAAAGTGTCGGAGAAATCTTTCGCTGTCGGGTTCGGGCTGCCGCTCACGCGCGAGCGCGCTGCATTTGACTTCGCCGTCCAGCGCGCGAGCCGCAGTGCAGGTTCTGACGTGAGGGAGCGCGGTTTCATTCTCAGCTTTGGCTTGAGGGTTTCCCCCTGATATGGCGGAGGCGGGCAACTCCCGGCCCGAAGTCATTCTCGTCGCTGACGATATTTCCGCCAACGTCGAACTTCTGCTCGACCAGCTGCACAGCCTTGGCTACGAGACGATCACTGCCATAGATGGACCGTCGGCTGTCGCGGCGGCCTTCGAGCACCAGCCAGATCTCTGCATTCTCGACGTGTCGATGCCGGCCGGCGACCTCGGCGTCGATGATCGCTCCACGGGCTTTGAGGTTTGCCGTCGCATCAAGCGTGATCCGCGCACGTCGCGGATCCCGGTGATCTTCGTCACCGCGCTCAACGACACCAGCGACCGCGTGCGTGGGATCGAAGCCGGAGGAGATGATTTCCTCACCAAGCCCCATAACCGACTCGTGCTCGGCGCGCGCGTGCGCAGCCTGCTCAAGTTGAAAGCCGCGACCGACGCGCTCGAGGACAGTCTGCGGAAGCTCCGCGAGCTCGAGAAGGTTCGCGACGACTTGATGAAGATGATCGTGCACGACCTCAAGACGCCGCTGACCTCCGTGCTCGCGACGCTGGAGATGCTCGCCGACGGCGACTTTGGCGGCGTCAGCACTCCGCAGAAAGCGGCGATCGCCGAGGCGGAGACGAAATCGGAGGACCTGCTCGCGCTGATCGACGATATCCTGGAGGTCGCGCGAATAGAAGAGGCGAACATCTCGCTCACCGTCGCTCCGATCGCTCCCGGCGCGCTACTCGCCGAGCTGGTCCACGAGTGGACCCATCGGTTCCAGCAGGAGCGAACGACGACATCGGTGTCGGTCGCCGACGACGCGCCTGTTTTCACCGGTGACAAGGGTCTCATCAAGCGCGTATTCTCGAATCTTATCCAGAACGCGGTGACGCACTCATCTCGGCCAATTCATCTGGAGCTGAGCGCGCGCCGGGCCCGTCATGGAGTGCTCTTCACGGTGAGCGACAACGGGCCAGGGATTCCGCCTGAATACCACGAAATCATTTTCCGAAAATTCGGGCAGGTGGAGATGCCTCGGACTCCGCGCACACGCAGCTCGGGCCTCGGGCTCACCTTCTGCAAGCTCGTCGTGGAGCGGCACGGCGGCCGAATTTGGGTCAAGAGCGCGGAAGGAAAGGGAAGCTCGTTTTACATCGAGCTACCGTCGGACACGGAGAACATTGAGAGCCAATACGTCGGGAGCCACAGTATTGGTGCGACCGGATCGGATCGGTAACGAACGCCGAGAGCGCGCTTCCGCTTTATCTTTCACGCATGCTTCCGAATCCTCGCCCAACGGTCTACATCGAAACCTACGGCTGCCAGATGAATGTCAGCGATACCGAGTTGATGCTCGGGAAACTGGCCGAGTCGGGCTACGAGTCCGTCGAGCAGCCGGATGCGGCCGATGTGATCCTCATCAATACTTGCGCGATCCGCGAGCACGCCGAACAGCGCGTGATTGGCCGGCTTGGCGAGATGAAGAGCAGAATGAAGCGCGACGCTGTGCTCGGAGTCACCGGGTGCATGGCGCAGCGCCTCGGGGCGCAGCTGCTCGACCGACTCAAACATGTAAGCCTCGTGATCGGGCCCGACGGATATCGCGAGCTTCCGTCGTTGATCGAGAGCGCGCGGGGAGGAGCAAGAGCTGCCGCCACCGAGTTCGATCTGGACGAGCACTACGAAGATTTCGCGGCCCGCCGGTTCGACGGGGTGAAGGCGTGGATTCCGGTGCAGCGCGGGTGCGACTACCGTTGCACCTACTGCATCGTTCCTACCACGCGCGGACCCGAGAGGAGCCGTCAGCTCGCTGACGTCGTGCGCGAGACCGAAGCCGTTGTGGCCTCCGGAATCTCCGAGATTGTTTTGTTGGGGCAAACCGTCAACTCCTACTTCGACGGAACGCACGACTTCGCTGATCTTTTGCGCGCGGTCGGTGGAGTGGCGGGCGTCAAGCGGCTACGGTTCACGAGCCCGCATCCGAACGATTTCAGCGCAAGGGTAATTCGCGCGATGGCGGAAACGGAGGCTTGTTGCGAGCACGTGCACCTGCCAATGCAATCGGGCTCGACAAGGACACTCAAGCGGATGCTCCGGCGCTACACACGCGAAGGCTATCTCGAGTGCGTCGACAAGCTCAGGGACGCCATTCCGAACCTTGCCCTCACGACCGACGTGATCGTCGGGTTTCCCGGCGAGAGCGACGCCGATTTCGATGACACCATCAGCGTCGTGCAGGCGGTTGGATTCGACGACGCTTACACTTTCAAATTTTCGCCGCGCGAAGGGACGCCTGCGACCCGCTTCCCCGCGTCCGAAAGCGTGTCGGACGAGATCGCGAGTGAGCGGCTGGCCAGACTCATCGCTACGGTTCGCGCCGGGACACGGGAGCGCAATCTGAGCCTGCTGGGCGAGCGGCGCGAAGTTCTGGTCGAGAAGCCCGCGCGCCGCGGCGGATTGCTGCAGTCGCGCACGCGTGATTTCAAGACGGTCATGATTCCGGGCGACGCCTCCCTCATCGGCAAATACCTCAGCGTGGAGCTCACGGGTACTACTGGCTCGACGTTCATCGGCAAGGTCGCGGGCCAGCGCAGCCCCCTCCCGCTCGCGATCTAGCGCATTTGCGGGCGGCATAGGCGACTACGTGCATGTCGCCAGCGCGCCGGCCCTTT
>DASWDV010000017.1:0-2227 GCA_036395075.1 Gemmatimonadaceae bacterium
GGCGCCCCGACCATGCTGTACGTCCCGGAAGGCGTGGCGCACGGCTACATCACCCTCGCAGACGACACTGAACTGTCGTACCTGATTTCGGTTCCATACGAGCCGAGCGCTGAGCGCGGCTTTCGATGGAACGATCCGGCCGTCGGAATTCAGTGGCCGCGTTCGCCCATCTGCATTTCCGCACGCGACGCTTCTCTTCCATCCTTCGCGTCGAGGAGATCGTGACGCGCGCGAGCCAGACGGTGATCCTGGAAAAAAATTCCTCGTGACCGACCCGGAAAACTTCGAAGCGGAAAAGCAGGCGCGCATCGCCGCGATGGCGAGCGACGAGGCCTTTCGCAACCTGTCACGCGACTGGTTCAACGCCAGCTGCCGGCACCGATATTCCTACCACTTCACGTGGCTGGGTCTGCCCGTCATCCAGTACCCGCAGGATCTGATCGCGATGCAGGAGATCATCTGGCGCACTGGGCCGGAAGTGATCGTCGAGACCGGCGTCGCACGCGGCGGCTCGGTGATTTTCTTTGCATCGTTGCTTGAAATGCTCGGTGCGGCGGGCCGGGTCGTAGGCGTGGACGTCGATATCCGCGCACACAACCGTATCGCGATCGAGTCCCATCCGCTGGCGAAACGTATCACGCTGCTCGAAGGCTCGTCCGTGGACGCGGCGATCGCGGACAAGGTCCACGCGCTTGCGCGCGGCAGCGAATCGGTTCTCGTGGTGCTGGATTCCAGTCATACGCACGAGCACGTATCGCGCGAGCTCGAGCTTTACTCGGGCCTGGTGCGCGAAGGCGGCTACCTCATCGTGCTGGACACCGTCGTCGAGGACCTCCCTGCCGAGCTGTTTCCCGACCGGCCGTGGGGGCCGGGAAATAACCCGCGCACTGCGGTGCGGGCGTTCTTGCGGAGGAATGACCGGTTCTGCATCGACCAGGAGATCGAGAACAAGCTGCTCCTGACGGTCGCGCCCGGTGGCTACTTGAGGTGCGTCCGATAGTGGACGGCATAACGTTCGCCGGGCCCTTGTTCTATGAGTTGTCGGAAGTATTCCATCCGCAACGTGCCGCAGGCGTGCGCTGGAACGATCCTGCTTTCGGCGTCGACCGACCGGATGCGGTTCGTGTGATGCTGGAGCACGACAAAACCTTTTCGGATTCCGGCGTATGAAGCGCGTGCTGTTGACCGGTGCGAGTGGCTTTATCGGTCAGCACGCGATTGCTCCGCTTATTGCACGCGGCTACGATATCCATGCGGTTTCGTCGAGTCCGAGAGAAACAGCATCGCCGAGCATGCGCTGTCATCGCACAAATCTCCTTGATGCGGCCGCACTCGCGCATCTGGTGCAGCAGATTCAGCCCACGCATCTTCTGCATTTTGCGTGGTATGCCGAGCCCGGCGGGTTTTGGCGTTCTTCTGAGAACTTTCGCTGGCTGGAAGCGAGCATCGGACTCCTACGTTACTTCCGCGAACACGGTGGTCAACGAGTGGTGATGGCGGGCACCTGCGCTGAATACGACTGGGATTTCGGATTTTGTTCCGAGACCATAACACCCTGCCAGCCAGCGACGGCGTACGGCGTGTGCAAGAACGCGCTGCAGGAAACGCTAAAGGCTTACTCTGCAGAGCACCGATTGAGCAGTGCATGGGGACGTATCTTTTTCCTGTACGGACCTGGTGAGCATCCGGCACGCCTCGTGCCGTCGGTCATCGCCTCTTTATTGCGTGGCGAAGCTGCACGCTGTACGCATGGTGACCAGATCCGCGACTTCCTGCACGTAAAAGATGTCGCGGATGCTTTTGTCGCCTTACTCGACAGTCCCGTCGAGGGTGCCGTGAATATCGCTTCTGGCAATCCGGTCGCTTTGCGGCAGATTGTATTGGCTGCGGCCGACTGCCTCGCTGCACGCGAGCGGGTTCAGTTCGGTGCCCCCTCCCCGCCGGACAACGAGCCGCCTCTCCTAGTCGCAGATTGCCGCCGGCTCACCAACGAACTTGGTTGGCGTCCAAAACTTGATCTGGCGACCGGCATGGCGCAGACAGTGCAGCACTGGCAACAACGGTTTGAGAGATGACAAGGGTGACTCCATGTCCTGTTTGTAACGCACCCGGAGCACGCGAATTTTTGCGCCGCAGCCACGTGCCAGTTCACCAGAATCTGGTCATCGCGTCGCACGAGGAAGCAGTAAGGATGACGCGCGGAGAGCTTGCGACTGCACGACGGCGA
>DASWDV010000018.1:0-2902 GCA_036395075.1 Gemmatimonadaceae bacterium
GACTCTTCGATCGCTTCCGAAAGCGCCTTCTCGAAGGTGATCTCGTCCGGAGTAGGGTTCATGTTGTCCGGGAGATAGTCGAGCAGGCGATTGTC
Source organism: Gemmatimonadaceae bacterium (assembly GCA_036395075.1). Taxonomy (GTDB): domain Bacteria; phylum Gemmatimonadota; class Gemmatimonadetes; order Gemmatimonadales; family Gemmatimonadaceae; genus UBA4720. Next base: position 96 of record DASWDV010000018.1, read on the forward strand.
TTCGCCCGGTGTCATCGGTGCATCGAGCGAGAGATGGACCTGCGAGATCATCATCGTCTTGGCTACTTCGTCCTCGGTGATGTCCATACCTTCGGAGATCTCGAGGTTGGTCGGCTGTCGACCGAGCTCCTGCAGCAGGCTGCTGGCTCTCTTGCCTATTCTATGCAGCGTGCCAGCGCGATTCAGCGGAACTCGCACGATTCGCGATTGCTCGGCAAGCGCCTGGAGGATCGACTGCCTGATCCACCACACCGCATACGAGATGAACTTGATGCCCTTGGTCTCGTCGAATTTGTGCGCGGCGCGGATGAGACCTAGGTTGCCCTCGTTGATCAGGTCAGAGAGAGAGACGCCCTGGTTCTGATATTTCTTCGCGACCGACACGACGAATCGCAGATTCGATCGCACGAGTGTATCGAGTGCGTCCTGGTCGTTCTGCCGGATGCGCTTCGCGAGCTCTACTTCCATCTCGCGACTGATGAGGGGAAAGACGCTGATGTCCCGTAGGTACTGATCGAGCGATCCTTCGTCGACGGTCGATTTCCGATTCGTCGATACCTTCATAGCGATAGCATGTTCCTCTCGAGAATCGAGAGATCAACCAAAAGCTCGAGCTGCGAACTTAGTGGACTATCTCTCCGAAGCGCTTCCACCTGAGACGCGTCAGCCAATCCAGCCGGTCTCCAGTATCGGGCGCGTAGCTATAATAGACCACCATCGGCTGGCCGCGCACAAGAGAGTCGGCCACGAAGCCCCAGTACCTCGAATCCGACGAATTGTCGCGATTATCTCCGAGGACGAAGTAGTCATGGGGAGGGACGACCAGAGGGCCCCAGTTGTTACGAGAAGGACGATAGTCTTCGACCGACGCACCACCAGCGAGATAGGCCTTTTGCCAGCGGAAATCGTCGTCGGACTGGTCAGCCTCGTCGGGAGTGCGCTGGATATAGTTCTCCGGCACCGGCTGCCCGTTCCGGATCAGCGCCGCGTTGCGCATCTGAAGCGTGTCACCGGGAATGCCAACGATCCGCTTGACGTAATTGAGGCTTGGATCGACTGGATAGGTGAAGACGATCACGTCCCCGCGGCGCGGCGCGTGGAGGGCCGGCAGCTTGCGCCCGCTTCCCGGGATTCCCGCGCCATATACCAGCTTGTTGATCAGGAGAAAGTCGCCCTCGAACAGGGTGTGCTCCATGCTGCCACTTGCGATCTTGAAGGCCTCCACGCCGAAGGCGCGGATGACCACGAAAAGGGCCAGCGAAAGCACCATGATCTTCGCCCAATGAGCGAAGAAGGCGAGCTTGCCGCCGGTGCGCCGCTGGTTGGCGAGCTGGAGGGCATGCGCCCGCTTTTGTTCGTATGTGTCCATGGTCCGTCTATTACCGGGTTGGTTAGTCCGGCGTTCCCAGATAGGTATCGATCTGTGCCCGCTGAAGAGTTCCTGAGAAATCGGCATAACCGACCTTCGTCTCGGAGTAGAACTCGTAGACTTCCCAGCCGCCTTCGCGGTGCCCGTTTCCCGTCTGCTTTACGCCACCGAAGGGGAGATGCGCCTCCGCCCCGATCGTCGGCGCGTTCACGTAAGTGATTCCATTGTCGAGCTCGTTCAGCGCGCGGAACGCGGTGTTCACGTTGCTGGTGTAGATCGACGACGACAATCCGTACTTCACATCGTTGTTCACCGCGAAAGCCTCTTCCGCGTCCTTCACTCGGATAACCGACAATACCGGGCCGAAGATCTCTTCCTGTTCGAGGCGACTGCCCGCCTTCACGTTGACGAAGATCGTCGGCTTGAAGAAGTTGCCCTTTGCAAGCTTGTCTGGTCGCTCCCCACCGATCACGAGCTTGGATCCTTCAGACTGACCGATGTCCACGTACGTCTCGACCTTTCTGACGGCATCCTCGTTGATCAGCGGCCCGACGTCGGTTCCCTTTTTCCGCCCGTCGCCGAGTTTCAGAGCCTTGGTGCGGTCCTCGAGCATGCCCAAAAATTTGTCGTGCACTTTCTTCTGAACAATAAGACGACTGGTGGCGGTACAACGTTGCCCGGTAGTTCCGAACGCACCCCACAGGGCGCCCTCGAGCGCGAGATCGAGATCCGCGTCGTCCATAACGATCTGCGCGTTCTTCCCACCCATCTCGAGTGAGAGGCGCTTGTGCAGGCGGCCGCAGGTCTCGCCGACAAGGCGTCCCGTTTCCGTCGACCCCGTGAAGGAGATGAGCGGAATCGCCGGGTGCTCGACCATCGCTGCGCCCACCTGCTCGCCGCGACCGTGCACGAGCTGAATGACTTCGTCGGGGAGACCGGCTTCGAGCAGGATCTCCACCAGTAGCGTCCCGGTGTGGGGAACATCCTCCGCCGGCTTGAAGATCACCGCGTTTCCGCACACGAGAGCGGGAAACATCTTCCACGTCGGGATCGCCATCGGAAAATTAAACGGGCAGATGAGACCAGCGACGCCAATTGGCCGCCTGTAGCTCATCGCCCATTTATTGCGCAACTCGCTCGGCACCGTCTTACCGAACAAGCGGCGCCCCTCGCTAGCCGCGTAATAGGCGGTGTCGATTCCCTCCTGGACATCGCCGCGCGTCTCGGTGAGCGGCTTGCCCATCTCGCGAGTCATTGCATCGGCGATCTCTTCTTTCTTCTTCGTCATTATGTCGCCCACGACGCGGAGGACGTCACCGCGCGCTGGTGCCGGTGTCCGCTTCCACGTCGCGAAGCCGCGCTTCGCGCTCTCCACTGCGCGCTCGACATCGCGCCGATCGGAGAGCGGAAACTTCCCGATGATATCCGCGCGATCCGC
>DASWDV010000019.1:0-2829 GCA_036395075.1 Gemmatimonadaceae bacterium
GTCCACCCACAACATTCCCTCGCCCGTGGCAAGAGTGCGAGCGATCTCGTCCGGGGACAGATCGAGTCGCATCCGCCCGTTCGGATCATTGTAGCAGCTCCAGACGCGCGGCTCGGCTGAGGGCCGGACGTGCTGAAGCGGTTTCAGTGCAGCGCTCATGAGCCTGCAAGTTAGTACCTAGCTACCGAGCGCGCCCAGGTGACGGATGGCAGCCTGGGCCAGCCTGTCGGGTGCGTAGCCGCCCTCGAGAGCACTCACGATTCGACCGCCGCACCAAGCGTCGGCGCGCGCGACAATCGAACGAGTCAGCGCCTCGAAGTCTTCAAGCTCGAGCGTGAAGCCTCCCAAAGGATCACCGGCGAGGGAGTCGAAGCCGGCAGAAATGAGAATGATCTCTGGAACGAAGCCAGCCGTCGCCGCGTCTATTCCCCGCTCGAACGCCTGCACGTACTCTGAGCGTGATAAGCCCGCCGCCATCGGGATGTTCCAGACGCTCCTATGAGGACCGTGATCGTCGGCCGCTCCGGTTCCGGGATACCAGGGCCATTGGTGCATCGAGACGAAATGGATGTCAGACTCCTTCTCGACCAGAGCTTGAGTGCCATTGCCATGGTGCACATCCCAGTCGACAATAAGGATCCGCTGCAACCCATGCTTTTGCCGCGCGTAGTGCGCCGCGAGCGCGACGTTTCCGAAAAGGCAGAAACCCATTGCCCGATCGTAGACCGCGTGGTGACCAGGCGGACGGACGGCCGAGAAGCTGCGCTGATGGACGCCACCGACAGAGAGATCGACCGCCGAGAGAACGCAGCCGGCACCGGCGGTGGCGGCGTCCCAGGAACCGCTGCTTGCCACCGTGTCCGCATCGAAGCGGCCACCCCCGCCCTCGGCCATGTCCCGCACGGATCGGATGTAAGCCGGATCGTGCGCGAGCTCCAACTCCTCGATCGTCGCGTGCCTGCCTTCGAGCTGTTCAACGCTGTGAAAGAGCTCCGGATCATCCCGTAGCGCTCTAGTGATTGCTCGCAAGCGTCCCACGTGCTCCGGATGTCCCCATCCGGTGTCGTGTCGTCCACAATCGCTGTGCGAGATGAAGGCGGCCCGCATGGCGCGGGGCGTCTACTCTACCGGTCGCCGGCGGCGGTCGGTTATCAGGAAGGTGGATCCGTTGGTAGCGGCGGTGGCGGCGATCGGAGCGTCCTCGTCCAGAATCTCGAATCCATTGAGCTTTACCACGTACTCGTCCTCATGACGGACATCCGGATAGAGCTCTTTCAAGGCGAGGTGCTTGAGATCTCTCACGGTCGCCGAAGGGTCCGCGTCGATTCGGATCGCGTCCCATGCCTCCAGGACCTGGGCCCTCAGGTGGAGGACCGGTCCCGACTGTGAGCCCAACTTTGCGGGCTCACCCCGCGTACGGAGGACACTAACGAAAGGAATCGGGGCGGACTCGCTCATTTGCCGCTTTCGGTGGCGACGGCGAGCGGCATCGGCGACAGGGAGGATAAGAAGCGCGCAACCTGCTGGTCGAACAGGTACGTCGATCCGGTGACTTTTGTCCCCGAAGGATCGCTCAGCGCCGCGATCACAACCTCCTCTCCGCCCTGACCTCGGAGCGACACATGGGTCTTCGATTCCTGTTCCGGAAACGCGGCGTAGACCCCGGTCTGGCGGGCAAAAAAATCCTTTGCAGCCTTCAGGACTTCCGAGGGGGCGAGGCTGGTGGTTGTTTCCTGAAGCGTGCGTTCGCGCTGTGACATTGGTGCCGGGTGATTGGTTGGGCGTGGTCCGGGGAATCTAGACTCGGCGTGTCATAACTCCAAGGAACGGCGAACGGTGGCAATGCGAGCCACATGCGTTGGCCCTGCTTGTGAGTTTCAGACGAGGCGCGCCTGAGGTAGGCATCTTGCAACTAGCGACTGCGAAAACCCACTAACAGGACAAACGAAAATGCTGACGAGTAGATCCGTGCTACGCGCGCTGTTACTCGCTTGCGCACTCGCCCCATCCGCCAAGGCTGCGGCCCAAAGCACCACCGCGCAGTTGCCGCCGGCGACATACCGGCCCGAGTTCGGCACGATGTGGACGTTCGACGCGCCTCCACTCGACTACTGGCGCCGGACCTACGGCTTCGCGCCCGATCAGAAGTGGCTCGACCACGTTCGGCTCGCGTCGGTTCGCCTTCCAAACTGTTCGGCGTCCTTCGTGTCATCGCATGGACTGGTGATGACCAATCATCACTGTGGACGCGAATGCACCGCGGCCTCGTCGCCTCCGGATTCCAACTACATCCAGACTGGATTCGCGGCGCGCACCCTTGCCGACGAAAAGAAATGCGCTGGGCTTTACGTCGACCAGCTTCAGTCGATCCAGAACGTGACCGACCGCGTGCGCACGGCAATAACAGGAAAGACTCCGGCTGAGCAGACGGCACAGCGCACGACGATCATCAACCAGATACAGGATGAGTGCAAACAGCAGACGCAGCTCAATTGTCAGGTAGTGTCGCTATACCAGGGAGGGATCTATTCCGTCTATCGCTATCGCCGCTTCAACGACATCCGATTGGTGATGGCGCCCGAGGGAGACATCGCTTTCTTCGGCGGCGATCCCGACAACTTCACGTACCCGCGCTACGATCTGGATCTGACGCTGCTCCGCGTTTACGAGAATGGACAACCCTATAATCCGCCGGATTATCTGAAATGGAGTCCGGCTGGCGCGACAGAGAACGAGCTCGTCTTCGTCGTCGGCAATCCTGGATCGACGGGCCGGCTCAACACGATCGCGCAAATGCAATTCCTGCGCGATGTCGGCTACCCCGCAACG
>DASWDV010000020.1:0-8051 GCA_036395075.1 Gemmatimonadaceae bacterium
GTTGACGTCGGCCATGGTGACGCCCGTCTTCCAGCCGTCGGGATCAGCGACGCCAGCCTTGTCGGTGATATCCTCGAACCGGTAATTCCCGCGGTTGCGATAGAGCTTGTTGGGACCGAGGCTCGAGGTGAAGTAGAGATCGGGGAGACCATCGCCATCGATGTCGCCGACAGCTACTCCGCCACCGTTGTAGTAATACAGGTAGTTGAGGATGTTGAAGTCCGCTTTTTCCGGCAGGGTGTTGCTGAATGTGACGCCGGTTTGCTCGGGCTTGAGGAGCTCGAAGAGCGTAGGCTGATCGGCTTCGTGGCTTCTCTCACAGCTCAGAGCGCAAATGAGCGTGAGCGTGACCAGCAAACGATCCCTGCGCGCCCGACGCTGACCGTAGAGCGCTGACCGCTTGCGCTCTTTGTTCTCCAGTTGCGCGCCTATTTCGCCGGCGTGAATCGAATGGCTTGCCCGCCGCCCGGTGCGAGAACAACGCTCAGACGCGTACCAGAGTCGACGTTCCTCCTGGAAATCGAAACGGGCAACGGATTAGTCGCCCAGTTCGCACCAGGACCATCGGCGTATATCTCCGCCGTGTACTTGCGGCCCGGCGTCAGGAAATTGAGGGGGACATTGAACGTCCTGCCCTCCTCGTCGGTGATGGCGCCGAGGAACCAGTCGTCGCTGTGCTTTGCCTTGCGAGCGACGATCACGTAGTCGCCGATGCTGCCGTCGATCGTCTTGCTCGTCTCCCAGTCGACCGCCACGTCGCGAATGAACTGGAACGCCGGCTTGCCTACGTAGTTTTCGGGCAGATCGGCTGCCATCTGCAACGGCGAGTAGATCACGACGTACAGAGCGAGCTGCTTGGCGAGAGTCGTGCGCGGGTGTGACTCTTCCTGACGCCGCGGACGTCCAGTGCCGCGCTCGATCAGCAAGTCGAAGATTCCCGGCGTGAAGTCCATCGGGCCCGCGAGCAGTCTCGTGAAATAGAGATTGGTCTCGTGCTCCGGTGGATTCCCACCCTCGCCGCCCCACGCGTTGTACTCCTGTCCACGCGCGCCTTCCCTGCTCATCATGTTGGGATAGGTGCGCCGCTCACCGGTGTCGTGAATGGGCTCGTGCACATCCATCATGATGTGATACTTCGCCGCTGTCTCGACCACCTTGCGATAGTGGCGGACCATGAACTGCGAATGGTGGGAGTTTCCTTCCGGCGTCGTGTCGGTAACGTAGCCGGACTTGATCGCGTCCAGTCCCAGTGAGTGGTAGAGCGCGTACGCGGCCTCCATCTGCCGCTCGTAGTTCACGATGCCGCCCGACGTCTCGTTGTGGACGATCAGCTTGACGCCCTTCGCCTGCGCGTACTTCGCGAGTCCCGGCAGGTCGTAATCCGGATAGGCCTGCGTGAACGAAAACGCGTTGGCGTTCTTGATCCAGTCGCCATCCCAGCCGACGTTCCATCCTTCGACCAGCACGCCGCCGAGTCCGTTCGCGGCGGCGAAATCGATGTAGCGCTTTGTGTTCTCGGTCGTGGCACCGTGCTTTGGCCCCGAGCTCCACGTCATCGTGTTGATGTGCATTCCCCACCAGATGCCGATGTACTTCATCGGCTTGATCCAGCTCACGTCAGATAGCACGTTCGGCGGGTTGAGATTCAACCCGAGCACCGACGGCGATAGATCCGCGGCGCGATCAGCGAGCTGAATCGTCCGCCAGGGTGTCACGAATGGGGTGTGGCCGCGCACCTTGTCGCCGTTCTGCCACGGCGCGAGTGCGACTCGTAGAGTGCGATTATCCATCCGGGGGCCGGCGAGATTCATCCGCGCGTAGTCAACCAGATTGGCTTCGTGAATCACCATGTACGTCTTGCCGTCGCGAGTCACCATCGTGAATGGTGTCTGGATGCTGTCGGTCACACTCAGCGGTCCCGAGGAGTAGAGCATCTCCGACCGATCCAGCCTCGGCCTGTTCGACGGAATCCACCAGGATTTCGAGTCGTCCGCGAAGCTGAACTCCGTGAGCTCGTCGGAAATGACGAACTCGCCGAGTGCGGGCTGCGCGGGAAATTCGTAGCGGAATCCGACGCCGTCGTTGAACGCGCGAACGACGAAATAGAACCGCCGGCTCGGCGCGGCGGTCTCGGCGACCGATACTCTGAGTTCGTTGTGGTGGTCGCGAACGCGTGCCACCTCGCCCCAGGGTTGCGTCCACGTCTCGTCGTGCGAGGCGCGCGTCGTTCCGGCGATTCGAAGACCGTCGCGGAGAGTTGGCGCGCCCTTGAACGCGAAGCCGAGTGTCGAGGGAACTATCAAGGGGTGGCCATCGCGACTGAGGGTGTAGTAGAGCCTTCCCTCGCGGACGCCAACCCCGACCTTGTTCCTGCCATCCGGCGAGCTGACGCTGACCGAATCCTGCGCGATCACGCTGGAGGCGGTGAGCGTGATCAGAAGCGCGGCGAACGCCATTTCTCTCGTGCAGCTAAACACATACGTCTTCATGTCGTTCTCCGTTTCAGGAAGTCGGGCTGGTTCGCGACTCGTATCGAGTGACCTTGGGAATGCTCATGTAGTCGATAAATACAGAAAACAGTAACGGGGCACAGCTAATGCTTGTAAGTTCTTTCACAGCTAATCTGGCCTTGCGCCACCGTCATATGGCGTCATACACGCTGCGCGTAGCTCTGTCCTGCTCTGTCCTCGCAGGCCTTCTCGCTGGATGTGCCTCGGGCAATCGTGCGCCCGATCCAACGGTCAACCTGCCGGCCCGAGGTCCCGACGGCGGGACACTCGTAACATCCGACGATCTCGATCGTACCCCTAATGAGTCGATCGAGCGAACCCTCGCCGCCAAAGTGCCGGGGTTGTACATCTCGCACACGGCCGACGGCAGCATTGCCATCCGCATCCGCGGGAACTCCTCGATAACAGGAAGCAACGAGCCGCTATACGTAATTGATGGCATGGCGGTGCAGTCGGGGCCAGGCGGCAGCCTCACGGGAATTAACCCAAAGGACATCGCATCGATCGAAGTGCTCAAGGACGCTGTCTCCACTTCATTCTACGGCGTACGGGGTGCGAACGGCGTAATCGTCATCAAGACGAAGCACGCCTCTCAGTGACCTGAAGGGTAGTGCCGGCCGACGTCTGCGTCCCTGACGCCAGTCGACCGGAACACCAGAGGTCCATCGTTGTTGCGTGACACGATGTAGATAGCTCCATGTCTCGTACGCACGCGCTTGATGTCGCGCGCCTGTCCCGGGACAAAGAACCCGCTCTCGACTTCCCGCAGCGGACTGAAGTGCCCCTTCCCATCGCCGCGCAGGTATAGTCCATATCCTGCGCTCATTCGACCGATATCGGGCTTGACGCCGTCGAAGTTTCCCGCGAGCAGCAGATCGAGCTTCCCATCGCCATCGATGTCCGACGCGAGAATTCCGTACACCGGCGCGATCTGGGCTTCGCGCGGTAGTGGAACCAGCGTAAAGCTGCCGTCGCCGTTGTTTCGCGCCAGCGCCGTCGCAAAAGTGTAGACGTTTTTCACCACGGCGTCGGCGAGATCCTGCCGTGGGAAAATGTCGGCCACCGTCTGCCTTGCGTAGTCCTTGTAATTGGGGTAGCGGTCTTTGAGGAAAGTGAGCGACCTGATGAGATCATCACGCAGTGTGAGCGGATACGCGCGACCATTGTTGTAGTACGAGATGATCTGCTGAACGAAGCCGGTCTGGGCGAAGTCCTTCACGTACATGGTGGTCGGCTCCTTTGCGTTGGCCTGCAGTCGAGTATTCAGACCCACGTTTCCGACTATGAAATCCACGCGTCCGTCGCCCGTGAAATCGCCGGCGATGATGCGGTTCCACCAGCCGTTGCTTTTCTCCAACCCGGTCACCGTCATCTTCTCCAGACGGCCGTGCCCGTTGTTGTGGAAGATGGTGATGGGCATCCACTCACCCACGACAACGAGATCGACCTTGCCATCGCCATCGACATCCTTCCAAATCGCGTCGGTGACCATCCCGATACGTGCCAATCCCGGTGCCGCTTTGTCCGTTACGTCCGTGAAGTGCCCGCGACCGTCGTTCTTGAGCAACTGGCTCTGGGGATCGATGCCATAGCGTCCGGGAACGCTGCGACCGCCCACGAACAGGTCGATCGCGCCGTCCCCGTCGAAGTCTGCCGCGACTGCTTGTGAGCCGCTCGAGCTCAGCGCCGGTACCGCGCCAATTGCCTTCCTGAAATTCCCGCGACCGTCGTTGAGATAGAGACGGTCCTCCAGAGCAGGAGCTGCGTCAGAGAACTCGGTCCCCCCGGTCACGACGTAAAGATCGGGACGACCATCTCCGTTCGCGTCGAAGAACGTCGCGGCCACATCTTCGGATATGCTGTCCTGAGCGAGCAGCTTCTCGTTGCTCCTGACGAAGGCGCCATTCTGCTGCTGGATGAGTATCGCGCTCGGTTGATCCCTCGCTCCGCCGATGAAGACATCATCCAGTCCGTCGCCGTTCACGTCGGCAACAGCCATTACCGGTCCTTCCGTCGACAGCATCTTCGGCATCAGGCGCTCGCGCTCGAAGTCGACGAAGTCATTTTCTCGGTGCACGAACGGGATTGCCGTGCGTTGGGTCACGTCCGCGACTATCTGCGCTGCTGGTTTAGCTGGAGCGGGCGGAGCGACAGCACGCGACTCCGAATGCTTTATCGTGATGCGCTCGTTCGCGGCTACGTTTGTGAGTGTGCTGACCCGGCCATCCGGCCACTCAACGCTTACCGAGACGACAGTATCGATCTTGCCGAGTCCGAAGTTAAGCACATAGTCGACACTCGATTGGAAGCCTCGCGTGGGCGATAGCTCCTGATACAGGGCAGTTTTACCAGTCTGCACGGTCACTTTCGCGCCGACGCCAAAGCGGTTTTGCCCTTCGTCATCGAGCTTGATGGCGAGATAGTGATTGTCCTTCAACAGCGCGCGCGCGTTATTCCGGTAGAGAAACGCTTCGTCGTTGACATTGTTGACGATGAGATCGAGGGCGCCGTCTCCGTCGAGATCAGCGTATGCCGCGCCGCTGGCGAAGCTCGGCGTTCCCAATCCCCAATTGACGGCCTCGTTACTGAAGGTGAGGTCACCATTGTTGTGGAAGGCATAGTGCTGGAGCTTCGTCGAGCTCATGGCGTCAGTGAGCCGCTTGAAGTCGACGCCCTTCCTCTGCACTGCCGTCCGCATCGTCTGCTCATTGCCTAGGAACGCGATGTAATCCTGCGACGTCACGTCCTTCGCGATGCCGTTGGTAACGTAGATGTCCTTGTAGCCGTCGAGGTCGAGATCGGCGATGAGAGCGCTCCAGCTCCAGTCCGTTTTCGCGACGCCCGCCATCTGTCCAACGTCGCTGAACGTGCCGTTGCCGTTATTGAGCTGCAGCATGTTGCGCATCAACTGGTAGTGAAATCCGTTCTTCACCTTCGCCTGATAGGCATCCCAGTCCTCGAACGCCGACGTGGTTCTGAGCCGGTACTCATCTTCCGGCAGCATATCGGTCGTGTAAATGTCCGGCCAGCCGTCGTTGTTGATGTCGGCGATGTCGAGTCCCATCGAGAAGTACGATAGATACGGCATCTGCTTGTCGAGCTGCTCGGTGAACGTTCCGTCGCGATTGTTGATGTAGAGGTAGTCGCGCTCGAAGAAATCGTTCGAGACGTAGATGTCCGGCCAGCCGTCGCGATTCACGTCGCTCGCGACGACGCCGAGTCCGAGGGCGATCTCGCTGCCGAAGATTCCCGCCTTCTCGCTGACGTCCGTGAAATGTCCGTTGCCATCGTTGTGAAACAGCTTGTCCCCGCCAAGTTTGTCGCGGACGTGACGGGTGTTGCGGAGGCCGAAGCTTGTTACCGGACGGAAGGAGTTGTTGACGAGGAAAAGATCGAGATTGCCGTCGCGGTCGTAATCGAAGAACGTGGCCTGTGTCGAGTAGCCCTCATCCGCGATTCCATACTGAGCGGCTTCTTCGCTGAAGGTCGGAATCCCGTCCTTGCCTGCACCTTTGTTGATGTAGAGCTCGTTCGCGCGACGTTTGCCGGGGATGTTGCCCGCGTAGCAGACGTAGATGTCGAGCAGGCCGTCGCCATTCACGTCGGCAAAGGTGACGCCGGTGGACCAGGAGCCTTTGCCTCCCACACCGGCCTCACGAGTGATGTCGGTGAACTGAAAATGGCCCTTGTTGAGATAGAGTTGGTTCCCGTGCTCATTCGATGTGAGCATTACTTCGGGAAGTCCATCCCCATTTAGATCGCCGACCGCGACACCCCCACCGTTGTAGAAGTTACGGTAGGTGAAGACGTTCAGCTCGTGCGTGTCTTCGAGGCGATTCGCGAAGCGCACGCCGGTGTAGCTGGAAGGCAGCTGCGTGAAGAGATGTCCGTCGACCGGAGGGGCTTTGCTACTCGAGAGTTCCTGCTTGGACTCGCTCTGCTTGGCGCAGCCGAAGGCGAGATACAGCGCGGAAAGAACAATACAGAGCCTCAGCCTCAAGGCTGCATTCATCAACAATGGATCCCTTTGCGCATCATGGCCTGCTCCCTTTCGGGAACAGGCCATGATGGAAGAAGTAAAACTTGACTGCGGGAAATCAGTATCCCGGGTTCTGTGTGAGCAGAGGGTTTACGTCGATCTGGGTCTGCGGAATGGGAAACAGGATCTTGTACGCAGGCGACGCAAGCTTGTAGCCCCACGGCAGGTTGTACTTGTTGGTTCCACCCTGCTCAGCGCCTATCCTGATCAGATCCGTGCGACGCTTGCCCTCGGCGGTGAGCTCAAAGAGACGCTCGGAAAGAATCGAATCGCGCAGCGCTACTTGCGAGAGTGCCGGCGAAAGCGGCTTCGGAGTCGTCGGGAATGCCCGCGCGCGCGTGGTTGTGTTGATGAGGTTGATTGCGGCGACCGTCTGACCAAGCTCGTTCATCGCCTCCGCCTTGATCAGATCGATCTCTGCGAGACGGAAGGTCGCGTAGTCATTGCCGTTGTCCTGCTGAGCGTGCGCAGGATCGCTCGGCCACTTGGTGATCCGAACTCCACCGCCTTCGGTCGCGCACGTCTCGTTGGGGCCGACGGCGCACGACGTCGAATTTCCAATGTTCGGATCAAAGATCAGTGGATTGCCCTGACGGTCATTCACCGGCTGTCCGGTCTCGATGTTGTACTGTCTTCCGGCGAGAAATATCTGGCGTCGGATGTCGTTAGCGTCGAAGGCGTAGTAGGTCTCGGCCAAAGTTGCGTAGCCGTTCCATGGTGACGGCGTGTACTGAGTGTAGTGCAGCGCCCGCATCAGGAAGTTCAAACCCAGACCGCTCTGGTTGAGGAACTTCACCGCCATGACTATTTCTTTGGAGGTGTTGTTGTCGGCGGTGAAGTTGTGTCTCCAGGTGGCACCGCTTTCGAGTTGGTAGCCGGCCGGAGAGTTCAGCACTCTATCCGCAGCTGCGACTGCGTCCGCCCAGCGGGCTGTGCCTTTTGCCAGTCCGGTCGTGCTGACTGTTCCCGTAAATACCTCGGCGTTGAGGTACAGGCTGGCCAGCATCGCGTCGGCGGCGCCTTTGGTAAGGCGTCCGTTCCATTCAGGAGCCCACGAGACGGGAAGGTCAGCGCGAGCTGCCGTTAACTCGTCCTCAACGAACTTGAAGACTTCGGCGCGTGTGTTCTGCGCGCGCGCTTGGATCGCAACATCCGTCACGATCGGAACGCCGCCGAACATGTCCATCAGCATGTAGTAGTAGAAAGCGCGGAGCGCCCGAAGCTCCGCGATCATGGCCGGCTTGCCGGCGAAGCTGACGTTCTCGAGGCCGGCCAGAACCACGTTCGCTTTGGCGATCCCCTGGAACATTGAAACCCAAGCGTTTTTGATGTTATCAAGGCCCGCTGGGCTTGTGGGAGTGAAAGTGTGCCGGTGGATGTCGAGCCATTTTCCACCGTCCAGCCAGTCCTGGCCGCGAGTGGGGACGATGATCTCGTCCGTGCTCACCTCCTGGATTTCGTAAGGGCCTTCAACGGTTTGTCGAAGCTGCGCATAAACCGAT
>DASWDV010000021.1:0-1912 GCA_036395075.1 Gemmatimonadaceae bacterium
TAAGGCTCCTCGATGTAGTTGACGACCTGCGCGTTCGGCATTAGCGACGGATTCTCGATCAGGGTCATCGATCCGTCGGTCTTGTAAACTTTGTATTCGACCGACGGAACCGTCGTAACGAGCTCGAGATCGAACTCGCGATTGAGCCGCTCCTGCACGATTTCCATGTGCAGCAGACCGAGGAACCCAGCGCGGAAGCCGAAGCCGAGTGCCGTCGATGTCTCCGGCTCGTAGTTGAGCGACGCGTCGTTCAGCTTGAGCTTCTCGAGCGCATCGCGTAGCGTCTCGTATTGCGTGGTGTCGGTGGGATAGAGACCCGCGAACACGAAGCTTCGCACCGCTTGATAGCCGGGAAGCGGCTCACTCGCGTGGTTTTCGGCGTCGAAAATCGTGTCACCGGCGCGCGTCTCGCTGACGGAGCGCACGCTCGCCACGACGTATCCGACTTCACCCGGCCCGAGCTGGTCGGTGGGTACCTGGCGCAGCTGGTTATATCCGACTTCATCGACTTCGTAGACCGATTCGCTCGCGCCGAAAGTAATGTGCGTGCCCTTTTTGATCACACCGTCGACCACGCGAACGCTCGGTATCGCGCCGCGATACCTGTCGTAGTAGGAGTCGTAGATGAGCGCGCGCAAAGGTGCGTCCTCGTCGCCCTGAGGCGGTGGAACCTTACGTACAACTTCTTCAAGCAGCTCGGCGATGCCAATTCCTTCCTTCGCGCTCACCAGCAGGATTGCACTTTCCTCGATACCGAGCAGGTCGGAGAGTTCCTTGCGCCTGCGCTCCGGCTCGGCGCCTGGCAGGTCGATCTTGTTCAGAATCGGGATGATTTCGAGGCCAGCGTCAACGGCCAGGAACAGATTCGAAAGCGTCTGCGCCTCGATTCCCTGCGACGCGTCGACAACGAGGATCGCTCCTTCGCACGCCGCAAGCGATCTCGACACTTCATAGGTGAAGTCGACGTGTCCGGGTGTGTCGATGAGATTGAGCTCGAACTCCTGTCCGCTGCTCGCTGTGTAGGTCATTCGCACGGCGTTGAGCTTGATGGTAATCCCGCGCTCTCGCTCCAGATCGAGCGTATCGAGCACTTGTGCCTTCATCTCGCGCTTCTGCAGCATGCCGGTCGCCTCGATCAAACGGTCAGCCAGCGTCGACTTGCCGTGGTCGATGTGCGCTACAATGCAGAAGTTGCGAATGTGCTCGAGCTTCAAGAGTGGTCTCTGGGTTTTGCGGGGCGAGGCGGGAGGAACTTTCAAATATAACCGTCGAGGCTTACGATCTTCTCCCGCAAGAAAAGAAAAAGGGCTGCTTTCGCAGCCCTTTTAAAATCGCCGGACGCGTCTCACTGCTGTTTCGGTGGAGGAACGTGCGCCGGCTCTGCCTTCGTCGTCGGCGCCTCGACCCTGGGTGGCGGCGGAGGAAGTGTCGATGGTCTTTCGTGGACCACCGGCGCCGGGACTTCTCTCGGCCTCTCCGGTACTCGAGATGGCGGAGGCGATTCTACGCGCGGCTCGGGTCTGTACTCGCGGACGGGCTGAACTCCCGTCGCTCCCGAAGTCGCGGGCTCGCCGCGGGCAGGTATTGCGCGATCGATTGGAAGCCGACCCTGCGGTGCCGAAAGAGTTCCCGATTGCGGGCGGTAATCCTGAAAGACATTTACCGGCTCGCCGCGGCGACGTGTGGGAGCCGTAATGGTGACATCTCCCATTTGCGGAAGGCCCGCGCGCTGCGGGAGCGTCGCTCGCTGCGGAAGTTCCGCTCGCTGCGGCAGTGGAAATATCCCCTCGGGCGCATCGTTCGATGCCGACCCGGCGGGATGGCGGGGCATTACACCATGCGGGAATCGAGCTTTCGGAAAGACCGTCGTGTCTCCGCGCGGGAATGGAGCGCGGGCTACCGGAACCTTCCC
>DASWDV010000022.1:0-9667 GCA_036395075.1 Gemmatimonadaceae bacterium
ACCGTGCTGATCCTTGTTCGAGTTGGGAAAATCGCGGCGCTTATGAATGTCTTTCACCGTGATCAGGCCGCGAAGCACACGCTTCTCATCCACCACCGGCAGCTTCTCGATGCGATGCTTGCCGAGTATTGCCTCGGCTTCGTCGAGAGTAGTTCCGACGGGAGCGGTGACGAGATTTCTGGATGTCATCGCTTCGCGCAGCGGACGGTCGAGATTGCGCTCGAACTGGAGGTCGCGGTTGGTGATAATTCCAACCAGCTGACCATCACGGTCCACAATCGGGACGCCGGAGATCTTGAAACGCCTCATGAGCGCCACGGCTTCCCGCAGGGTTCCTTCCGGAGAGAGCGTGATCGGATTCAGAATCATCCCGCTCTCGGATCTCTTCACTCGGTCAACCTCGGCTGCCTGGCGGTCGATCGACATGTTCTTGTGAATCACGCCGATCCCGCCTGCGCGGGCCATCGCCATCGCCATCTCGGATTCAGTCACAGTATCCATCGCCGCCGACGCGAACGGGACGTTGAGCGTGATGCCGCGGGTGAAGAGCGACGTCGTGCTCACGTCCTTGGGATGGATGAGCGAATGTCGGGGCGTCAGAAGGACGTCGTCGAACGTCAGGACGACGTCACTTCTAACTCGCGGTAGATCTTGGTCGGCGGGCGCAGACCCCTTGATGCGCGAAAGCCCGCTTCCGGCTTTTGCCGGAGAGGCGGGCTTACTCGATGGCCGAGTCGTGGTTGCCATAGCTAAATGTATGGCATTGTGCGGTTTGCGTCCAGAGCACGTGCGACTTTCGTTACCGTCGTCCGACCTAATCCCTCTCCGGGCCCGGCTCAAATTCTGCCCCGCCGCTTCCGGCCGATCCAAACTTCGGCGCCGTGAAGTCGCCGCGGGTAGTGCGCGGCGGATTCTGTTCCTCGTCCAGATCTTCCTTCTTCGGTTCTTCTATCTTGGCGCTGCGCAGAGGCTCGGCCGAAGTCGTGTCGATCGCCTCGTTTTCTTCGTCGGTCGACCGAGGAATCGTCGGCCCTTTATCCCTGTCGTCTGCCATCCCGTCTCCCATTTGAGGACTGAGGACGGGATGGCGCATGTGCCGTGCCCGCAGGCTTTACGGGAATACAGGCTGTGGCGGCGGTTGATCCTGTTGCGGCAGACGAACCTTTGGTGCCTGCCCGTAATTCCACTGGAACGTGACGTACGTCGCTCTGACGCCAAACTTGCGTGCGGTGATCTGCTCGAGATTGTCGTCGCCAGCCTTGATGCGGAACTTCATCGTGTCGAACGGATCCTGCATGCGCACCGCGATGCTCATGTTGTCCCCATCGAGCTTCTTCCGCAGCGTGATGTTCGTCATCTGCATCGCCGAGAAGCGACCTTTCTCGATTTTCACGGGTGCGCGATAGAAGTAGTTCGCCTGGAGGATGACCGTCGGATTGACTTGTGTCGTGGCGTTGAGACGATATGACCAGGTTACGGCGTTCGACGACAGGGCGGACTGCGACCCGCCGTCGGTCACCATCTTGAAGATGTTCAAGCCTCCAAAGCCGTTGAACTTGGGTCCGAGGCGCAGAGATCCGTTCAGATCGGTGCCCCACGAATTGCTTTTGGCCAGGTTCTGGAAGCTCACCGAAGTCACCTCGCGGTTGTCGACCGTATCGGCGGTGTTGATGTCGACACGAATGACATTCTTGGTACGACGGTAGAAGGGCGACAGCTGGACTGAACCGAGCTGTCCTGATTTGCTGAGGCCGAGCTCGAACGCGTCGGTGTACTCCGGATTCAGGCGCGGGTTTCCGATGAACACGTTCTGCTGATCGAAGAAGACGGGGAACGGATTCAGCTCCTGCGTTCCGGGCCGCCGGATGCGCCGCGAGTAGCTCGCCTTGAGCTGCGTCTGATCACTCGGCTTGTACATGATGACGCCGCTCGGGAACAGACTGTGATAGTTGTACGGATAACTCTGCGCATTCGCGAGATCGAAGGTGCGACTCGCCCATTCCGCGCGCAGGCCCGCCTGGAGGTCGAATTTCCCGACGCCCTGACTCAACACACCGTACCCGGCGTGGACGTGGTCGTCGAATTGGAAAGTGTTGCTCAAGTTGCTCCGAATCCAATTGCCGTCGCCGAGAGCGTCCTTGTACACGAGGAAGTCTCGGTCGAGCCAACGATCGGTTTCCTTGAGACCACTCTCGAGTTTGGTTTTCTCCGCCAGCGGACGAGTGTAGTCTACTTGCGCGGTAAGCTGCCGGGTGAGCGCACTCGTTCCATCGGTCTCGCCCTGAATCGGCGGGCCGGAGCTCGAGCCGTCCGGGTTCTGCGGCTCACGCCACAGCAGCGTGTTGTCTTCGTCGCGCGCGCGATTGAAGCGCACTTCGCTCGAGAGCTCGTGCTTCCTCGGCTCGATGGTGTGCTTCCATGAGAGCGAGTTGTCGAACACGAAGCCGTGCGCTTTGTTGTTGCGATCGATCACGTAGCGGTCGACGAAAGCCTGATACGCATCAAGCTCGGTGTAACCGCCGAGATTGGCATCGTTGGAGTGCCGGCGATTGAGCGACAGCGAGTTCGAGACAACGTCTTTGGGAGTGAGCTTGTAGTCGATGTTGCCGGTGAAGTTGTGACCGGCATTCTGGTTGCGGCCGTCGATGTCCTGATTGGTGTAGTCCAGTGGAGAGCCGGCCGGATCGTACCGCAGACGGTCGTTGATGCCGACGATCGAGCGATCGTCCGAGTTGAAGCCGTACGTGCCGAAGAGCGTGAGCTGTCCGCGCTGGAAGCCGAGATTGGTGCCGGTGTTGAAGCGGCCGGGATTGGCGAAGCCGGTGTTGAGACCGCCACTCAGGCCTAGGTCGGTATTCGCCTTGAGCACGATGTTGATGATCCCGGCCATACCTTCCGGGTCATACTTGGCGGACGGATTCGGGACCACCTCGATGCGCTCGACGATGTTCGCCGGAATCTGCTTGAGATATGCGGCGAGCTGCGTTCCGCTGATCGGAGTCGGTCGACCGTTGATCTGAATCGCGACGTTCTCATTGCCGCGCAGGCTGACTTTGCCGTCGGCGTCGACTTCGACTGAAGGAGTCGCCTGAAGTACGTCGCTCGCGTTGGACGCGGCGGGAGCGATGTCCTTCGCGCGATAGGTGTTGCGATCGGGCTCGATGACAACCGACGGACGCTCACCAGTGACCTGAACGCTCTGCAGTGTCACGGAAATCCGCGCGAGCTTGATAGTACCGACATCCGCGGCAGGTGCGGCGGGAGCAATCGTAAACTCCGGAGTGTTCAGCGGAGTAAAGCCGATTCCGGAAACGCGAAGGTAGTACGTACCAGGTCGCAGCCCCTGAATCCTGAAAGTGCCGTCCTCGGCGCCTTGCGCGCCGGTGACGAGCTTGGAATCGGACTTGGTGCGCAGGGCGATTACGGGCCGTGCAACGGGTCCGCTGCTGTCGGCGGCGACGATAGCGCCGCGCACCTCTCCCATCGCTGGCGCAGGCTGCTGCGCACCCGGCGGGGCGCCTGGATTCTGCGCTGGAAGTGAGACCGCGGCGAGGTTCAGAACTAGAGCGAGTAGAGCAAAGAGGATGCGCTTCATGGGTCCAGCTCTCAGCAAGGGGGTACGGGTGTAAACGTGGGCGAACGGGAAAGTCTCGCTCGCATCACGCACTACGATTTGGACGCTCCCGGGTTTCAAAAGGTTGGCGCCGGTGGCTCGGCCGAGTGCGGACGATTCGATGATGAGGAGCCGGGGGTACAGTCGAGCTCGTACAGATGTTTCCATCTTCGATTCGGATACCTACGGTGCCACGACCGGGTCGACGACACCTCAGCGGGATTTCGCTGGGGCTACACTCGCTGCCAACTGATTCATTACCGTCCGCACCAGGCGATTCCAGCCAGGATGAGTCCTCTCCAACTGTGCGGTCGCCCATCCACGCAGATCGCTCAAGCCCAGAGCCACACCGGGCGACCGGCTCACGCCTGCGTTGCAATGTAGGACGACTCGCTCGACGTCCGACCATCCATCGAGAAACTCGGTGATCGCGCACGCGTGCTCCCGGGCGAACAGGATATCGGATGGATCGCCACGCTCCGTGACGTCATTGAAAGAGAGTCGAAGTACCGAGGCGAAACGCGGAGACAAACGCGCTGGCTCCGCGCCGGGGTCGGAGATCGAGATGCAGACTTCTCTGCCGGTTGGTTCGTGGCGCTCTGCGTCTTCGCGTGAAAGAACAACGATCTCGGGAGCAGATCGGCCTGCGGAGGGCCTTGTCGATTTCGCCTTTCGCGGCATCCTATTTCGGTTTTGGCGGAGGCCACGCGCCGAGGAGCTGACGGACGCCGACAACTTGCGCCAGGTGATACGACGCGTGATCGAGCGCAACGAGAATCGTTCGCAGGTACGTCTGCCCGGTGCCGCGCGGAATCTTCGTGGTGAGATCCACGTCGCTATCGGTGGTGAATCTCTCCAGCGCCATTCGATCCTTGCGCCAGTTCGCGAGGCTCTCATTCCACGCCTTTTCGCTGCCCGGTGCCATGCTCGATGGCCAGTAGTCCTTGGGCCACTCCAGCTTTTCCTCGTAGTCCGGGTTCTGCACGAACTCGAGCAGATCGTGCTGCGTAATGCGTATATGCTCCAGGAGCTCCCAGGCCGAGTGAGCGAGCCCGTTCGGGCGCCTGCCGCGCAGCTCCGGCGCGAGTCCCCGAAGCACGTTATCTAGAGAGGAGTGTGCCTGCTCCCAGTCGAGTGAGGAGGCAACTATCGCGCGCCAGGCTTCTTTCGGGGCCATGCGAGCTCCGTGGCTGGGGTAATTTCGAGAGACTTTTGCCGCTTGACCGATGCTTCAATGATGGCGCTCTTGCGCGAGGCCGCCAGTGTTCCGCAGTATTGCGCGCCGACGCCCGAGTGAGAACAATGGCCGACAATCGCCGCGAACAGCAACCACACGCCTGGCTGGGTCTCGTCCTCCGCGACGTACATTTCTGGGTACCGGTCGCGGTCCTGGTCGGCGGGCTCCTCGTGCTGCGCTGGATTTCTTGAGCGCCATCCCGGACGAGATTTCTTCGGCGACGACGACGACGCGGGCCTTGGACGCGCGTCGACTCCGCACGCTTCAAGGCGTCGGCATGCTGTGCGGTCTTACCGCTGGCGCGTGGCTTGGCGCCGCCGAAGCTCCGACAAAGCTGGTAACGCTTGGGCTTTCGCCGGTGGTCATTTCCCTGAGCATGGTGATCGGCGTGTTCCTGGCGCGCTGGACGCTGCCCGCTTTGATCCAGGGAACGTCGTACGTGGCCGCGGATCTCCGTCAGGCGCCACATCTCATCGTGTGGGCAGTTCTTGCGGGGTGCCTGTGGGCAGTCGCCAACACGCTGACGATTTTTGCGGTGCGAGACGTCGGACTGAGCATCGCTTTTCCACTCTGGAACAGCAACAGCCTGCTCGGGATTTTCTGGGGCGTGGTGTTTTTCCAGGAGCTCCGCGGCGCGGATTGGCGGCGTTGGGTCGGAGTAATCGGTGGCGCGCTCCTGATGTTCGCGGGAGCGACGGCGCTGGCGGTGGCGTCAGCGGCGCAGGCACCGTCGCACGATGCGTTGCGCGGCGTCGTCGCCGCTCTTTCCGCTGGCGTGTTGTGGGGGACGATGTACATCCCCTACCGGAAGGCCTACCTGACGGGAATGAGCCCACTGTCTTTCATCACGTTTTTTACCGTTGGCGAGCTCGGGATGATGACTGCGCTCGCTCTCACCTATTCGGGAGGGATGTCGTCGCTCTGGACCCAGCTGTCCGGCGCGCGTCACGTTCTTTTCTGGCTGCTCGCGGGTGGATTCGTCTGGGTCGTCGGAGACCTGTTCCAGCAGTACGCCGTCAAGTACGCGGGGATCACGCGCGGAATTCCTCTCTCGAACACAAACCAGCTCTGGGGGCTGATGTGGGGGATCCTCGTTTTCGGTGAGCTGCGGACCGCCTCGCATTCCGTGCTGGCGCAGGTGATCGGCGGGTCGATCGTGATGGCGGTTGGTGCCGGGATTATCGCACTCTCGTCGGTGAGCAAGAGCGAACATTTGCGCTGGCAACAGGCGGCCGCGCGCGAAGGCGATCGTTACGGCGTCGATCCTGAATACACACAGGCGCGATTCCTGGGAGAAGACGCACGCGCAAGAAGCCGTCGGCGGACGTGGATCGATTGGCTCGTGGTCGGAGCCGCGACGGCGACGATCGTCGGTTTCGCCCTTGTGGCGGAGGCGCCGCAGATCGCCCTTCACTGGGGATGGGCTGCCGCGCTTGGCGTCGTAACGTTGGGAATGTTGGTGGCTGTCGGGCTAACACTCTGGAGAACCACGCGCTTCAACTGAGGACGTCTCCGAAAATCCGAAGAGTCCGACGTTTATCCCATTCGTCGCTTCCGGAATTTGGCCCACAGTTTCGGAGCGAAGGAGATCCCCAGGAGGAGGAGCATTCCGCCGACGGCGAATAGGTACGGCGTCTTGCTCTCACCGTAAAAGCCGGCGGCGACGCGATCTCCGACAAAGGTCGCGAGGAGAGTTCCGGGAATGATTCCGACCGCGGTTCCCGCGAAGAATGGCAACGCCTCGAGGTTGCCGATCGCGCCGGCATACGTGAACGCGCCGAACGGCACGATCGGCACGAGGCGCATTCGTATCGCGGCTATAAAAGCCTTTTCGCCGCGGAGATTCTGCAGCTTGTCTTTATATCGGCCGAGCAGCCGGCGCGCGGGCTTGGCCAGAACGCCGCGAGCCAGGTAATAACCGGAGACGGCGCCGAGCATCGAAGCGATCCAGACGAGGATCGATCCTCGAGAGAATCCGAAGATCGCGCCGGCTGCGTATGCAAGCGGGCTTACCGGAAGAGCGAGCGATGCGAACGTGCCGTAGAAGAGTACAAACACGGCTCCGATCCACAGACTGCTGGACGAGGCGTGAGCAGCGGCTTCAAAGTTCCGCGCCTGAAAGTATCCGCGCTTCCACCCAACGAACGCGAGAATCGCGTAGAGGACTACTGGACCGATGAGGCGAAGCTTCTCGCCCGTGCTCAGTTTTTTTGAGCCAGCTACCACTTCATCCGAAGGGCTTGTTCGATCGCCCGCTCAGCGAGCGGCGCCATGATTCGATAACCTGCTTCGTTGGGGTGGACGCCATCACCCGACAGCTCGCTCCTCATTCCACCGCGCGCATCGGACATGGCCGAGTGGTAGTCGAGATACACAGCGCCGTGGGAGTGAGCGTATTCCTTCATCCACTTGTTGAGCGCGATGATTTTGGGCGCCGGCTCGAGCCCAGGTCTCCAGGGATAGTCATAGACCGGAAGGACCGACGACAATACCGCCCGAATTTTGTTCGTCCTCGCCACCTCGGCCATCGAGGCGAGGTTGTCCTCTATCATCTCAATTGTGGAGGGGCCGGTGTTGCCGGCGATGTCGTTCGTGCCGGCGAGAATGACTACGACCTTTGGCTTGAGGTCGACCACATCCTGCCTGAAGCGCACTAGCATCTGCGGAGTGGTTTGCCCCCCGATTCCGCGGCCGATGTAAGGCTTGCCGGGAAACATCGTGCTGAAGTATCGCGCCCAGCCTTCGGTGATCGAGTTGCCAAAAAAGACGACGCGGCTTTCGTTCTTCACGGGCGGAATGAGTTTGGCGTTTTCCTCGCGGTACCGTTGCAGATAGGGCCAATCGTTGTGGAGCCTGTCTTCCTGCGCCTGACGGCGCTTCGCCATTTCTTCAGCGCTTGGCTGCGTTGATGCCGCGGTTGAACTGGCGGAAGGCTGTTGCGCGGCGAGCCGCGATCCCGCGAGGACGGAAACCGTGAGGAACGCAACGACGGAGAAGCGGCGCGTCATGATGCGAACCGCTTGAGCGATCGTTCCCGCGCTTTTTGCATTTCGATCTCGCGATTTCGCGGCGGCGCGTTGGTGTGAAGCGAGTGAACGAGGCGCTGCGCGGCGGCAGTCACCTCATCGACCGCTTTGTTGAACGCATCCTCGTTGGCGCGCGACGGCTTCGTGGTGCCGCTCAGTTTTCGGACGAACTGAAGGGCCGACGCGCGAATCTCGTCATCGGTCGCGGGCGGCTCGAAGTTGGCGAGCGTCTTGATGTTCCTGCACATCGTTGGGTCCTCAGTTTGTCAAAGTCTCTAGGCGAGTCCGCCCGCTCGCGTGGTCTCGCCGTACGGCGGAAGATCCGCCGGCGTTGTAATACAGATGTCGAGGTCGCGGAGCAATCCATCTCGAAGGTCGTAAATCCAGCCATGTACCGCCAGCGACTGACCGCGTGTCCAGGCGTCCCGGACAATAGTCGTCTGACTGACATTCGCAACCTGCTCGATGACATTCAATTCGCACAGACGGTTGTGGCGCTCCACTTCTGTTTCCAGTTCGTCGAGCTGAGTCTGGTGCTTCCAGCGCACATCCTGCACGTGTCGCAGCCAGTTGTCAGCCAGACCCAGGCGGTCGTCACGGAGCGCGGCCAGCACGCCTCCGCAGCCGTAGTGTCCGCAGACGATGATGTGACTCACCCGCAGCACTTCCACGGCGAACTGGATCACCGAGAGGCAGTTCAGGTCGGCGTGGACCACGACGTTGGCCACGTTTCGATGGACGAGGAGGTCGCCCGGCAGAAGTCCCACGATCTCGTTTGCAGGCACGCGACTGTCGGAGCAGCCGATCCACAGGTATTCGGGCGCCTGCTGACGCGACAAGCGCGTAAAGAACTCCGGGTCCCGCCGGGTCATCTCGGCGGCCCACGCGCGATTATTCGAGAAGAGGTGGCTCAGTAGGCGCATCGGGCTTGAAAAAAATGACCGTTCAACGAGCTACGACGCGGCGCACGTTCCATCCGGTCACGAGCACTTGTGGTGGCGCGCCGCCGAGGTCGCGCACGCGATAGTTTGCCGTTACAACACGCGTCTCGCCCGGAAGTAGTGTGACATAATTGTCTTCCCACGAGACGGGCAACGCTTCCTCGCCGCCGCGCCCGGTTACCTGCAACCGCATGAAGAATGCGATCGAGCGACCCGGGTTTCGCAAGGTGACGCGTGCCTGACCAGTCCCGGCACGACTGGTGAAGCGCGCAGTCGCTTGCACCGCCGCCTGTGGCATACTCCGCAGTGCCGTAAGATCGGCATAGGCTTTTACGGGCGTCATATACCACGTCGAGCTATCGGCCAACACATCGGGATGCGTCGACAACCAGTAGAAGTTGGTGCTCAGGGGTTGGTTGTCGGCCGTGGTCAATCGCAAATCGACGAAGTACGCTGAGCCGCCTGTCAAGCCCGTTGGCTCGGGAAGAAAGAAGACGCGCATACTGCTGTCCGCTGGCAGGTCGATCACAGTGTCTCGCGAGAATTTCTCCGTGTAGTCGAGCCCCAGCACTCTCGCGCGCAGTCGCACGTCACGCACCGGAGTCCGCGTTGCGTTGCTGTTCACGACCGCAACCGATCGGTCGTCGTACGAGAACAGCGCGTGTACTGGCTCGTTCGCCTTCTTCGTGCCGAAATACCCGCCAGCGGGACGCAGGTACCAATCGAACAAGTGCCAGTAGATCGAGGGCCACGCGTTGTTGAACATCCATTGGATCACGCCAGTGGATACGTACTCGTTGCGCCGATACGCCTCGAACATTGCCCGCTCACCCTCGTACGTCATCAACTG
>DASWDV010000023.1:0-3996 GCA_036395075.1 Gemmatimonadaceae bacterium
GTACCGAAAACCCATGTGCCTCCAGCAACTGCGCGAACATCTCGGCAAGCAGATAGGATTCGCCGAACGGTTTCGACGCGACGGTCACGGATCGGTCGGTCGTCGTTTGAGCACTGGTCGTCGGGACAGCGCCAATCGTCAACATCGTCGCGCCAAGCAGGGCGAATGCGCATCTCTTCTGATTCATGCTCTGAGCGCCTCGAGCCCCGCTCGCGCACGTTCTATCAACCGCGCCACGTAATCCGTGGCAGGAGCGCTCACGAGATCACGCATGCTTCCCTGCTGCTCGATTCTTCCCTTCCTCATTACCACGACTTCGTTCGCCAGGCGGCCCGCTTCCGCCAGGTCGTGCGTAACCAGCAGCGTCGTAACGGTCAGCTCTCGGCGCAGATTGTCGAACGTTTCCTGGAGCTCGGCGCGCGAGATGGCGTCGAGTGCGCCGAACGGTTCGTCGAGTAGAATGACGCCGGGCCGGGCGGCGATGCTGCGCGCCAGGGCGACACGTTGACGCTGCCCACCCGAGAGCTCGTGAGGAAAGCGTGAGCCGAATTCCGTCGCCGGCAGGCCAACGAGCTCGAGCGCTTGCTTCGCTGCATTGGCGGAATCAGGCATGTGTTGGAGCGTCGGAACCAGCTCCACGTTCCGCAGCACTCGCCAATGCGGGAGCAGACCACCGTGTTGTTGCACATACCCGATTCCGCGACGCAGCAAGACGGGCGATTCCGCTCGAATATCCTTGTCGCCGACCATCACTTGTCCGCGCTCCGGCTCTACCAGCCGGTTGAAGCAGCGAAGCAGCGTCGTCTTTCCGGAGCCGCTCTCGCCGACAAGCGCTGTCGCTCGTCCAGCGGGAACGTCGATGCTCACGTCATCCAGGGCGACGACGTTGCCGAAGCGATGGGATACGTTGTGCGCGGCCAGAGAAGTCGACATGCGCTTAAGAGTGACAGCCGCGCTACCGAACCGCTATACTGAATCAACACATCTCCCGCTTCAGGAATTCAAATGAGTCCCGTCACTTCGAAGACGCGTCGCATCGGCTCCGAAGGCCTTCAGACTTCCGCGATCGGCTTGGGTTGCATGGGTATGTCGGAGTTCTACGGTCCGAGCAACGAAAAGCAATCGATCGCAACCATCCAGCGGGCACTTGAACTCGGCATCAACATGCTCGACACCGCCGACATGTACGGCCCATTCAAGAACGAGGAGCTGGTTGGCCGCGCCATCAAGGGCAAGCGCGATCGGGTTGTCATCGCGACGAAATTCGGCAACGTTCGCGATCCGAGCGATCCAACGAAGCGCAGCATCAACGGAAAACCGGACTACGTTCGACAGGCGTGCGAGGGATCGCTCAAGCGGCTGGGTGTCGACACCATCGATCTCTACTACCAGCATCGCGTCGACAAGAGTACACCGATTGAAGACACGGTCGGAGCGATGGCGGACCTCGTGCGTGAAGGAAAGGTTCGCTACCTGGGCCTGTCCGAAGCCTCGATCAACACCATTCGCCGCGCGCACAAGGTGCATCCGATCAGCGCAATCCAGACCGAGTATTCACTCTGGACCCGCGACCCCGAAGACGGCTTGCTCGACGCGCTCCGGATGCTCGGCATCGGCTTCGTCGCCTACAGCCCTCTTGGCCGCGGGTTTCTCACCGGGCAGATCAAACGTGTCGAAGATCTCGCCGCCGATGACTTCAGGAGACAGAACCCGCGCTTTCAGGGCGAGAATTTCAGGAAGAATCTCGAGCTCGTCGCGAAAGTCGAGGAGATCGCCGCGGAGCATAAATGCAGCCCTGCACAGCTCGCTCTGGCGTGGGTGTTGGCGCAGGGCGACGACATCGTGCCGATCCCGGGCACGAGACATCCAGAACGGGTTGAGGAAAACGTCGGCGCGCTGAATGTCGTCCTATCGGAGAACGATCTGCGCCGAATCGACCTGGCTGCCCCGAAAGGTGCAGCGGCCGGGGCGCGCTACGCTGAAGGAGGAATGAAGATCGTAAACCTCTAACCGCGTCTCCGGTGGCGCGAATGCCTGCTGGACGCTTCGCGTTTTGCCCCGCCGCCTGACGTTTGACTTCCCCCACCCCCGCCCCCACGCCTGCCCCCGCCTCGATGCTCGGCCTTTGCGCGCGATCTCGAGCGCTCCTCCGCCTTCCGACTACGAATCGCAGCGATCCTCTCGCCTATCGGAATCTCCAGGTGTCCCTCGGGCCGAGCATTGTAGTCGAAGTCGGGAACGGTAATGCGCGGAAGGCGTTTAGCGATCGCCTTCTCGATGGCGCGGAGATCGTTCTCTTCTTCCGGCGCTACGAACGTGAACGCATCACCGATTTCGCCGGCGCGTGCGGTACGCCCGACACGGTGGATATAATCGTCGGGCGCTTCGGGAACGTCGAAGTTGACGACGTGGCCCAGCGCTTCGATGTCGATTCCGCGCGCCGCGATGTCGGTCGCCACCAGCACGCGATGCAGACCACTCTTGAACCCGGCAAGCGCCGCGGTGCGCTGCGGCTGTGACCGGTTACCATGTATGCGCTCCGCTCTTATCCCGGACTTTATGAGGCGCTCCGCTACCCGGTTCGCGCGGTGTTTCGTTCGGGTGAACACTAGCGCCTGAGTCATCTCGTTGCGTTTGAGCAGCGCGATCAGGAGGTTCGCCTTCAATTCCTGCTTCACCGGATAGACCGCTTGCGTAATCCCAACCGCGGGAAGCGAGCGCCGCCCAAGGTCGATCATCACCGGATTGTGCAGCATCTCCCTCGTCAGGGCAGTGATCGGCGGCGGCATCGTTGCGCTGAACAAGAGAGTCTGTCGCTTGGTGGGTACGAGCCTGAGAATGCGCTTAATGTCGGGAAGGAATCCCATGTCCAGCATGCGATCAGCTTCATCGAGCACCAGAAACTCGATGTTCTTGAGACTGGCGTAGGATGCTTTGAGATGATCGAGCAGACGTCCGGGAGTGGCAATCAGCACGTCTACTCCTGCTCGCATCGCGTGCTCCTGCGGCGCCATGCCGACACCACCATAAATCGCGGCGGCAGTGATGGGAGTGTGAACAGCCATCGCATCGAGCGCGGAGAGAATTTGCGCGGCGAGCTCGCGCGTCGGAGTCACGACGAGTGCGCGGGTTTTTCCACGCGGCTTGTCGATCAGATTCTGGAGGATCGGAAGAAGAAATGCGGCCGTCTTGCCGCTACCGGTCATTGCGCACGCGATGACGTCGCGCCCTTCGAGTGCTACCGGTATTGCCTCGGCTTGAATTGGAGTAGGTCGCTGAAAGCCCAGCTCTTTGAGTCCTTTATGAAGGCTGGGGTGAAGCTTTAGTGAGGAAAACGGCAGAGTAGCGTCCGATAGAAGTAAGAAGTGGTTGGTGCCATCGAAAGTTATCGGAGCCGGGACCTAAATGTCGCGTTGTCGGAAAAGTGTGTCGGCGGATCGCTTGCCGTAGAGCGGAGGTGTGTTCCGGTTAGAGCCGAAACAGGTAGCTGATTTTGCCGAAGAATCCGTCCCGGGTGCGGCGAAGATCCTGGAATCTGAATTCGCGTGGCTCCTCGAGGGTTGACCCGTATCCCAGGTAGACGAGCGTGCCCGGCACCGGCCGATAGCTGAACAACCAGTCAGTCGAGAACTCGTTGGTGGTGTCTCCGCTATCGACTACGCCGTTCACGAGTATCGGATCCCCATTGCGATCGCGAAGAGCTGACCTTGATCGCGCCGCGTATTGTCCGACCAGGCGCAAGAATATCGGCGGACTTATCTGGTACTCGACCTTGAGTCGCGGGATGGTCTCGGAAGAGAATCGCGATCCGTCGAATTTGCGTCCGATCGTCAATCGCGAGAAACTGAGCGAGCTTCGCACGGCTGTGGTCGGGCGGACGTCGAGCGCCGCATCGATGCGGGAGCTGTTGCCGGGTGCGGCTTCGCGGAAAATCGGCACCTGACTCTGGGTGATGCTCGCGGTGCCGCTGAAGAATCGGTAAGTGGGAGTCGTCAG
>DASWDV010000024.1:0-4633 GCA_036395075.1 Gemmatimonadaceae bacterium
CCGAAATCCACGACGTCACGCAGAAGATCAGCAAGTCGCGCGCGGGCTCGCGACAGCCGCGACATGACTGTTCCAACCGGGACTTCCGTAATGGCCGCGATCTCGGCGTACGAATACGACTGAAGTTCTCTGAGCACGATCGCCTCACGTAGGAGCGTCGGAAGTTGGTCAATTGCGTCACGCACTCGTTGCTGGGTCTGCAGTCGTTCCGCAACCGTATCAGGCTGTTCGCCATGATCGACTAGCTGAAGCGGGACCGCCTCAATGGAGATCGTACCGCTTCCTTCGGACCGCTCGGTACGATAAGCCGTGAAGCATACCCGACGCACAATCGTAAGGAACCAGGCGCGCGCGTCTTCGTCGCGGAGCGTCGCAAAGTATCGGACGGCGCGAAGAATCGCCTCCTGGACTGCGTCTTCCGCGTCGGCTTTGTTGCCGGTGAGATACATCGCGAGAGTGAAAGCTGCTGATAAATGTGGAAGCACAACGCGCTCAAAACGCCCTTCTTTCGGACCGCTCGCGCCCGTCACCACCTCGACTGTCGTGCCGGCACGCCTGATTAACCCCATTTCGAGCTCAGTATCATCGTGTCACGACAACCCTTCCCTGCATTACAGGGTGCAGCGAACAGAAGTACGGAAATTCTCCGCTCTCCGGGAATGCGACGGAATAGACCGCCTTCGTGTCCAGAAGTGGCGAGGCCACGAACCGATTGTCCGCGCTCTGGATCTTATGTGGCACGTCATCCCGATTGCGCCACGTCAATTTTGATCCTGCTTTGACAGACACGGCTTTCGGACTAAAGGCGAAATTGTCGATGGTGACTTCGTTAGCGCCCGCGCCGGCTACTATGGCAGTGGCTTGCGGTATCGCCGCAGCATGCGCTCGGGCTGCGGCCTCACCAGCGGCAAATGCGGCGTCGGGAGAATTTCCGGAAAGCGTATGATCGACCACAGCAAGATGGTGATTCAAAGGCATGTAGTGAACTTCGCGTACGCCAAGAACGTCTGCTAGTTGACCGGCCGGCACAACCATTGGTCCCGGCGATGGCGCCGTTCCCGGGCGCGGCTGAGGAAACGCCGTCGAGAGTGCCGTGTGAAACGCCACATTGCCTTCAACTTTTTGCATTGTCTGATGTATGTGGCCGTTCAGCACGGTTACTGAGCCGAAGCGCTTGAGATAACTCAGTGCGCGCGCCCCATCATCGGTACCCCAGCCCCACGCTGGGTAAACACTCCAGAGAGGCACGTGCGCAAACACGACGATCGGCGTGCTGCTCGGAAGATGTTTCACATCTCGTTCGATCCAATCGAGCTGCTCGGCGCCGAGCGAGCCGAGGCCGCCGGCTTTCAGGTTCAGGACGTTGACGAGTCCGATGAAATGGACTCCGCTGTGGTCGAAGCTGTACCAGCCTCCGCCTTCGCGGCCCCGTTGTGTGCCTTTGCCGTACCGCTCGAGGTAGCTCGCACCGCCATCCACGCTTACATCGTGTTCTCCCGGAACGTAGAAGGTTTTGCCGGTGCGAGCTTCCCTTAGGACCTGGTCGGCGGTATCGAACTCGGATGACTTCGAGAGCTGCGTGATATCCCCGGTATGAAGGAGAAACGCGGGCTGGACTTTGAGCCCGTTGATCTTTGTGATCGCGGCGCGAAGAGTTGCGGTGACATCGGTGTTCGCAGGCTTGTCGAATCCGATGTGACTGTCGCTGATCTGCATGAAGAAGAGCTCGCCCTTCTTTGGCTCCTGTGCACCGAGACGCGAGGAGCTCGGCACGCCGCCACTGATCGTCCATAAGAGTCCAGTTCCGACCCACGCCATGCAGCTGAGAAAATTGCGTCGATCGACGCCATCCGCATCGAGCTCGGCGTCGGGCTGATCCGATGAAGATTTGCCAGCGGTGTAGGCGTTACTATCGAGAGTGGGCTTCGGTTGCGTGTGTCGCATTTCGGCATTGTCCGGACGAATGGTCTCTTATCCAGACCGTGGCCGCGCCGATTTTATTCCCTTTTGTGCTTGTTGACCAATTCGGGTCCAACAGGACACCCGTTTAGTACGAGAGAACGACTCCAGTCTGAATCGTGCGCGCGGGCATCCGGTAATACTGCGCATCGCCGAACTCGCTTTCTGACACGGCGTCGCGCCGGTCGGTCAGATTGCGACCGTCGAGCCGAAATTCGGCCCTGCCCGCGCGGTATCCGATCCCCGCATCGATGGTTGAGAACGCGGGCGCCAAGGCCGTATTTCGCATGTTGAGGTACCGATCACCGGTGTAGTTCACGGCCGCGTGCGCAACGAATCCTCTCTCTGGAGCGAATGTCACTCCGGCGGAGGCGAGGTGTCGAGCGGACATCTCGAAGCGATTACCAGCGAGCTGGGTCGGAACGCCGCCAAAGTCCTGCACGAAGTCCACAAACTTGCCGTCATGGAAGCTGTAAGTCGCACGCGCGTAAGTCGCGAATGGCAGTCGGAGCTCCGTTGCCAGCTCAATCCCCTTGAACCGCGTCTTACCGGCATTGATCAGGGCGGGCAGGTTGTTGACGATCGTCGACGTCACGAGGTTCTCGAAATCCATTCGGAAGGCTGATGCCTCGAAATCGACGCGCCCGTCCATCGCGCGCAGCTTGACTCCGCCTTCGTAGCTTCGCGATGTCTCGGGATCGAGCACACCTTCGTTCTCGGCGAGACTGAAGTCGAAAGCCGCCGGCTTGAACGTGTTGCGATAGTTCGCGAACAGGCGCACGTGATTCACGTCCTGCTCCCAGACGCCGAGCATCGCACCAAGACTGCCGCTCAGTCGCGTGTGCGTAACCTCCGCGCCTTCACCACGACTCTCGGTGGTTGCATTCAGTCGAAGTCCGCTGCTCAAAGTGAAGCGAGTTATCGGCCGCCATTCCGCGGAGCCGTAAGCGCCGAGGAATCTCCGGTCGTCGCCGGCATCCTTGTCGAGCGTCGACGGCTCTGCAACCGCCGGCTGCGGTGATCCACTTAGCGGCGCACTATAGGTAAAAGTCGCGCCCCTCGCCTCACCACCCGCAAGTAGAGCATCGGCGCCCGTCATGAATCGAAGCTGTGACAGTGCCGGCCAGATTATGTGCGAATCGGCGTAGAAGTCGTTGATGTCGATGTTCTCCTTGAACCCCGAAGCGTTGTCCGGCGTGTTCGATACATCGGTCAGGAAACCCCTGAACATTCGCTGTGCGGAAAACGCGTAGGATGCCGTCGTGCCCCAGCTCGCCCCGCCGAAAATCGGGCGCTCGTAACCTCCCGCCAGCGCAATACGGTTCTCGTTCAGGTATGCTCCGGCCGGGTTGTGATTGGCGTCGAGTGGGACGGCGGTGGACAGTCTCGCTCCTTCGCGCGGATGCGGACTGGCCGGGTCTTGCTGCAACACGTTCAAGTCCGCGGTAAACCACAGCGGTCGGTTTGCGCCCTCCTTTGCGGTTCGCCACAGCGCGTGACCGCGCGAGAACGACGTGTGGTCGTCCTTGAAGCCCTGATGGTCAAAGTCACCGCTCAATCGCGAGTTCCACGATCCAGGAAATGGGATGGGGACGTCGAGGGCGCCCCCTCCTGAGCCAAAGCTTCCTCCGTGTCCTTCCACGTATTTGCTGTTCGCCGCGGCCGCGGTATGCACGACGTGGATGACGCCAACGAAAGACGTCGCGCCATACGTGACCGGCGCTGGTCCTCGCAAAATCTCGACGCGCTCGACGTCGCGCATGCTCACGCTCGCAACCGCCGGATTGAAGGCACCGCCCCACGGTACTCCGTCGACGACGAGCAGAAACGCGTCGAATTCGCGCAATCCCCAGAACTCGGGTACTGCGCTCGCCGGCCCCGCGTCGCTGCCTGGCGCGATCGCGACGCCGGCGGCCAGTGCGAGAGCATCCTTCAGCGACTTGACTCCGCGTGCTCTCAAATCGCTGCCGCTTATGACTTCGATCGAGGCGGGGACATCGTGCGATGCCTCTGGCCGGCGCGTAGCCACAACCTCGACCGGAGGCAGGGACACTGCCGGCTTCGGCGGCTCGTCTTGTCCCGCCGCCGGAGTCGGGAGCGACAGAATAGAAGCGAGCGAGATAACACTGATCCGTGACGAGCGCCGACTGAGCATGTTCTTGGGATTCTTCGAGGTCGGAGTGGGTGGCAGGCCGCTAGGAAATGTCGTGAGACGGACAAGCTACCAAAGCGCACGAAGTCCCGACAAGTGGAGACGAATGTTCGGTCGCCGATACGCGGCCTAAACGCTTTTTATGCAACCGTTGTCAGACATCGATAAGCATCTCGCACACGAGGTTCTTCGGCTATGACCACTGCACGGGTTTCGGCGGCTGCTGGCGCCGGCCGTCAAGCCAGTCGAGTGATGTGCTGGATCGAATTTCTGATCCTCGGTCTCGGACTTCCGGCAACGATCTGGATCGTTTCGAAGATCATTACGCTGTCCATCCCCGCCGCACTTCATGGATCTCAAGGTCAGCGATTTCTGCTCTGGATCACCGGACCCTCTATCGCCGAATGGTTATTCGTAATCGGCGTCGCGTTGGTGTTGCGCCGACGCGGGCTTTCTTTCCGAAACCTCGGCGTCTGGCGCATCGGGAACTGGCTCGCCTGGCTCATCGCGCTCTCCTTTGGG
>DASWDV010000025.1:0-2229 GCA_036395075.1 Gemmatimonadaceae bacterium
TCCGGGAGAACGGCGTTACGCTCGCCGGGCCGAGTCCACGAACGCTGGTTCAGTCGGTGCCTGTCGGTGCGTTGCGTCAGGAAATCCGCGCGACAATCCGCGACTGGGGCAAGCAGATTCTCGAAAATCCAGAGGTGTACAGAAATCGATTCTACCAGGGCTACATCGTCTTGAGCTACTGCCGAATGTTGCACGACCTCATCACAGGGCGTCCGGGCTCGAAGCGGGCGGGAGCCTCGTGGGCAAAGACAACGCTCGATCCAGGCTGGTCGGCGCTCATTGACCGAGCCTGGGATTGTCGTCCGAACCCGGCACTCGGAGTACGTGAGCCCGCAGACCTCACTGACTTCGAGATCACATTGCAGTTTGTGAAGCACGCGATTGGTGAGAGCGCGCAGTACGCTGACAGGTGAGAGTCCCGGATTCCTCGGGGAAGTGACGACGATGACCGGCTGCATCTAGACCAACTCCAGACAAGCGCGGTCGCGGGCGATTGCTCGCCCGCGACCGCGCGTCATTAATGTCAGCGGTTATTCTGGTCGAGTTGCCCGCGAATCTCGCCGCCAGGGAAATCTCCCGGACCCGTGTTGGTCGGAGCAACCCCGTCATTCGTGTGCACGTTGACGTACGTGAGACCCGCCCGAATCGCATCGAGCAGCGGCATGTTCTGGCCGATCACGCTCGCGGGACAGATCAATCCCGCTGGCGAGAACGTGCCGGAAGCAAGCACGCCGTCGTGCGGTCCAGACCCGTTCGGCGCCGGTGCGCCCGATGGTCCGATGACAGGATAGAGCCACATCCGGATGGGCCCGTTCTGTCCCGGCCGGCCGCAGTGAATGTGCGACATGATCACGTTATCGATGTTCGACGCGATGAGTCGGAAATCGACCGTTGTTCCGTCAGCACTGATCCGAAAGATGGCCTGCCCCTGACCCTTTGAATCAGCCGGGGTCGCGGTGCTGGGAGGAACGGGAGTGAAAACTTCCTCGGCACCGATCATGTGCGTCCCGAGGTTGAACGCGCTGTTTCCTCCGCCTCCGACTGCGAACAGCGGCACACGCACTTCGAAGCCAGTCGGCGTGGGCTTGTCCGGCGCGCAACCGACGAGAAGCACCATGATGGCGCCGAACCCTATTTGTCTCCTCAACATGACACCCTCCGCGTTTAGAATCCCGCAGCCTCCTAAGAGGTGTGCGCCTCGTCGATCCCGTACGGCTCGTTCGAGCCGCCGCGTGGTGCCAAAGATACGGAATGGGTTCGGAGGCGGAAGAGTCATCACGTGGCGCCTTTCGCGAGCAATCGTTAAAGTCTTGCAGCTGAAGTCAGGAACGGGCCGACAACAAATTCAATTCACGCCGGATCTTTGCCGATGATCAAACGAATCGGTGTCGCCCTCGGGCTTCTCCTTCTCTGCGCGATATCGATCCTCCGTGTCGCGCGGCCTCCGCGTCCCGTTTCAGCGACGGCGCCCGACACGGTCTTCTCGGCCGAGCGTGCGATGCGACACGTCGAGCAAATCGCGCAGCGTCCACATCCAATGGGCACCGCGGATCACGATCGCGTCCGTGATTACATCGTCGGCCAGCTCTCCGCCCTCGGACTCACTCCCCAGATCCAGCAGGCCACGGCTCTTGGGACGCGCTACCAGGAAGCCGGGCACGTACAGAACATTCTCGCACGGCTTCCGGGCCACGACCCGAACGGAAAAGCCATTCTCGTTATGGCACACTACGACGGCGTCGAGGCTGGACCGGCGGCGTCGGACGACGGCGCGGGATGCGCCGCACTTCTCGAAACTCTGCACGCATTGCGAGCGACCAAGCGCCCGCTGGCCCACGACATTATTGCTCTTTTCACCGACGGCGAAGAAGCGGGACTCCTGGGTGCCGCCGCGTTCGTGCGCGAGCATCCCTGGGCGAAGGACATCGGCGTCGTTCTCAACTTCGAGGCACGCGGCACCAGCGGACGGTCATTCATGTTCGAGACCGGCCCGGGGAATCTCGACGCAGCTCGGGCGCTGCGGAGTGCTGGCGACGCGACGGCGGGGTCGGTCTACGCGACAATCTATCGTACGCTCCCAAACGACACCGATCTCTCCGAGCT
The DNA here is from genome assembly GCA_036395075.1 of Gemmatimonadaceae bacterium. Taxonomy (GTDB): domain Bacteria; phylum Gemmatimonadota; class Gemmatimonadetes; order Gemmatimonadales; family Gemmatimonadaceae; genus UBA4720. The sequence goes on from DASWDV010000025.1 coordinate 2,104, forward strand.
CGCGGTGCTCGACCTTCCCGCGCTGAACTTTGCCTTTGCCGACGGAGTGGAGCGTTACCATACGAGTCGCGACGACGTCGCGCACCTGAACGCAGGGAGTCTGCAACACCACGGCTCGCAGATGCT
>DASWDV010000026.1:0-5034 GCA_036395075.1 Gemmatimonadaceae bacterium
GTATGAGTTTGGCACTGTTCCCCCAACACTCGGCCGACGCGCTAGCTCCAGGAATGCGAGAGTTCCGCACCCGATCCGACGCGCAAGTTTTCGTCGCCTAGCGGGAGGACGGCTCGCTTGCGGGATTTGTCGAGGTTGGCGCACGACGATACGCTGACGGATGTGACACCAGTCCCGTCGGATACGTCGAGGCATGGTACGTCGATGCAGACGTCAGACGTGTTGGATACGGACGTGGCCTGCTAGCCGCGGCCGAAGAGTGGGCGCGCCGCCGCGGTTATAGCGAGATGGCTTCGGACTCGACACTCGACAATGAAACCAGTCATGCCGCGCATCGTCGAGCGGGCTACGCCGAAGTAGATCGCGTCGTACAGTTTCGAAAGGTCCTGTAGAAGTCCCGCTGCTTGCTAACCTGGCGAGGAGTCAGAGTCCCCCGGCAATCGCTATCTCCTCCGCATTCATCTCGGCCAGGACATCCGCGAAAAGCGGCGTGGTCAGATAGCGCTCGCCGGTGTCGGGAAGCATGGCGAGAATCGTCGTGCCCTTGCTCGCTCCAGCGGCCACCTCTAACGCGGCCGCAAACGTCGCACCGGCGGAAACTCCCACGAAAATTCCTTCCTTCTGGGCGAGCTGCCTGCTGCATTGCATCGCCTGTGGCGCCGGGATCGTGATGACGCGATCGACCAGGTCCATGTCCAGCGCGTCGCCCGTCAGTTTCGGGATGAAGTCGGGACTCCAACCCTGGATCGGGTGCGGCTTCCACGACGGATGGCGCGACTTTGCGGATCCGTCGGGATTTCGCTCCTGCGGTGTCTTGCTGGTGAGCATCGGTGCGTCGGCCGGCTCGGACACGATGATCTTTACCTCGGGGCGTTCCTTCGCGAGAACGCGGCCCACTCCCTTTAGCGTGCCGCCGGTTCCGAAGCCCGTCACCCAGTAATCGAGCCGCTCGCCCGCGAAATCGGCGACGATCTCTCGCGCCGTTGTCTTCGAGTGATAGTCGGCATTGGCTTCGTTCTCGAATTGTCGCGTATAAAACCAGCCATTCTTCTTCGCGAGCTCGACCGTCTTGCGCACCATTCCCGTCGCACCCTCTGGCGCCGGAGTGAGAATGACTTTCGCGCCGAGGAAGCGCATCAACTTGCGCCGCTCGATGCTGAAAGACTCGGCCATCGTCACAACGAGCGGATAACCTTTCGCCGCGCACACCATCGCGAGTCCGATGCCGGTGTTGCCACTCGTCGCCTCGACCACGGTCTGTCCCGGCTTGAGTGCGCCCGATCGCTCCGCGTCCTCGATGATTCCGAGTGCGAGGCGATCCTTCACCGACCCCAGCGGATTGAAGGCTTCAATCTTGACGTAGAGGTTGACGTTCGACGGCGCGAGCTTGCCGATCTTCACGACAGGAGTGTTGCCTACGGTTTCGAGAATGGTTGCGTATTTGGTCATGTTGGTCGCGCGGTTCCAACGCGGTTGGAGTGTTAACATTGAGATCGTTCGCCATTAAAAGTATCTCTTAAGTGAAATGACTGGAGAACCGCGGCAACGAAAGCAAACGGTCGCGGAGCGCCGATTCGCCGAGCACGCGCGGGAGCTCGCCGAGCTCGGGCTTGAGGAGCGCTTCGCGCGCATCTACTCGACGAATCTCTGGTCTGATCCAGAGACGCGCTCCGGTCCTGGGTCCAGTCTCGATTCAACGCGAGTACTGCGCGCCGAGCTGCCGAAGGCGCTTCGCCATCTCGATGTGAGGGTGTTGCTCGACGTCCCATCCGGCGACTTCCAGTGGATGAAGCACGTTGACCTCGGCGGCATCGATTACATTGGCGGCGACATCGTTCGCTCGGTCGTCGAAGAGAACCGCCGACTGTACGAGAGCGAGTCGCGGCGCTTCGTGCAGCTCGACCTTACCCGAGACACTCTTCCGGCCGCCGACGCGTTGCTGTGCCGCGACTGTCTGGTTCACTTGTCGTACGCGAACATCGGGGCTGTCATCTCGAATGTCGCGCGATCGAACATCCGCTTTGTGCTCATGACGTCCTTTCCCGGACGGGGCGACAATCGCGACGTCGTTGACGGAGACTGGCGTCCGCTCGATTTTCAGGCGTTGCCGTTTTCCTTTCCGGATCCGCTGCTGACTATTGTCGAGAATTGCGAGGAAGAGGGCGGGTCGTACCGGGACAAATCGCTGTGCGCCTGGCGCGTGCAGGACCTGCCTATGCTATCGCGTGCTGATCGGTGAAGCCGCTCCGCTCCGCCTCTTCGTATAGCGAGTCGATCAGCGCCTTGTAGTGCTTGTCGATCGCGCGGCGCTTAACCTTCTGCGTCGGCGTGAGCTCCCCACGCTCGATCGAGAAATCGTGCTCCAGCAGCCCGATCTTCTTCGGAATCTCGAAGTGCGCGGCTCCGGCCAGCTCTTTGTTCACTTCCTTCTCGATCTTGGCGTGGATCGTCGGCATGCGCAGGAGTTGCGCGCGATCGGTCCAGATGATGTTCCGCTTCATTGCCCACTTCTCGAGCTGGTCGAAGTTGGGGACGATCAGCATCGACGGAAACTTTCGCTTGTCGCCAAGCATGACGGCCTGGGCGACGTATTTGTTGGTCTTGACTTTGTTCTCTAGCGGCTGTGGCGCGATGTTCTTCCCACCGGCGGTGACGATGATGTCTTTCTTGCGGTCGGTGATGGCGAGAAATCCATCGCGCAGCTCACCGATGTCTCCGGTGTGGAACCAGCCGTCCGGATCGATCGCTTCCCGCGTGGCGTCGGGCTTGTTGTAGTAGCCTTTCATCACGTGCGGTCCGCGCGTAAGAATTTCGCCGTCGGCGGCGATCTTTACTTCCACTCCCTCGATCGGCTTTCCGACGGTACCGATCTGGAAGTCCAGCGGGGTGTTTACGGCGATCACGGGCGAAGTTTCCGTGAGCCCATAACCCTCGAGTATCACGAGCCCCGCCGCATAGAAGAACTTGTTGATCTCCGGCGAGAGCGGCGCACCACCCGAAACGAAGTAGCGCAGCCGGCCGCCTGTCCTCGCCTTGAGCTTGGAGAAGACGAGCTTCTGTGCGATCGCGTACTGCGTGGCCAACAGCCCGCCCGGCTCCTTGCCGGCCAGCTTCTCATTGGCCCAGCGTTCGGCGACACCGCGCGCCCAGAAAAAAATCTTTTTCTTCAGGAATCCGCCGGTGAGGGCGGTCTCCAGTATTCGCGCGTACATCTTTTCATACAGACGCGGGACCGAAAGCACGATCGTTGGCCGCGCTTCCTGCAGATTCACCGGAACCGTATCGATCGATTCGGCGTAGGCGATCGACGTTCCCGTCGCGAACATGAGGTAGTGTCCGCCCATCCGCTCGAAGATGTGCGACAGCGGAAGAAAGCTGAGCGCGGTGTCTTCACCCTCGAACGGGATCTTGGTTCGCGAAGCCTGGACGTTGGAGTAGATGTTGTCGTGGCTGAGCATTACGCCCTTCGGCTCGCCGGTCGTACCCGATGTGTAGATGATGGTCGCGAGATCATCGGGCTTGACCAGCAGCGCATCTTCCCGATACGTCGCGATCGATTCCTTTGTCTCGCTGCCGCCGCCCCCGGACGCGCCGCGCTTCTCGAGCTCGGTAATCGACATGTTGGTGAGAGCGGGAATCTCGTCGAAGCCAATCACGGTCTTGAGGGCAGGGAGTTGTGAGCGAATCTCCCTGATTTTCTCGGCCTGTGCCTTGTTCGAAACGAATATCGCGACCGCGCCGGAATCCTTGAGGATGTAAGCGATCTGGTCGGCCGGCAGCGTCGGATAAATCGGAACGTCGGTGAGGCCCGCCGTCAGACACGCGAAGTCCGCGATCGCCCACTCCGGGCGATTCTCGGCGAGAATTGCGACGCGGTCACCGCGCCTGACGCCGAGCGAAGACAATCCGCGCGCGAGATGCCGGACGCGGTCGGCCACGACAGCGTGCGAGATAGGCTTGTACACGCCGCCCGTCTTCACCTGCAGCGCATCGGGCCGGTCGTACCTCGAGACCGCGTCGAAAAAAAGCTGATTCAACGTTCCCGGAGCGGGACGAGATCCACCTCTAGCTTCCGTCAGCGCCATCGATCACCCTCCAGAATTTTGCTAACTGTGCGGTTCGAGCACGAGGACGAGACGCACCGGACTGCCCGCGACCTGCGATCCCCGGTACTTCGCCGTCGCATTTACGACTATGGAATCGACGACGGTTGCCGAGCTGAGGTAAACAGGATGCAGCCGAATCTTTCTTCCCGCTATACCGCTCGCATCAGTGGTGTCAACGAGCGACGGCTTTCCGGTATCGTTGATCAGCTCTCCCAGGCGCGGGTCACTCTGGGAGACGATTGCAAAACTCACGATGTAGGAAGTCACAACGCTGTCGTTGGGGGAGACACCGTGGGTGAGTCTCACCGTCAGCGGCGACGAGATGTCCTGCGTAGTGTCGACCAGCACGTACTGTAACGTGTCGCGCCCGCTCACAGCGACCACCAGATCCGGACGCAGCGTCAGGTTTACGTGCTGTACCGCCTGAAGCCTGCCGACGGTAGCGACGATCCGCGCCGCCGTTGAACGAAGGCTATCGCCAATGACAATGCCGGTCGCGCTGTCCACGGTGATGCCGGAGTCCGGGGATAGAAAATAGACCGGTGCCGGAATGATCTCAGCGCCCTTGAAGTTGAAAGCGTGAACGACGGGGTGGACGACTGCGCCAGTCGTGTCGCGCAGAGTATCGCCAACGACGACTGACGGCGATGGTAGAGTATCGAACTGGATCGATAGAATAGAGCTCGAGCTGCCGCTGACATCGGTGCAGGCAACCGCACCTGCTATGGATAACGCGGCAAAGATTGCTGCCACCACGAACGCCCGTGAGAGGGAGAAGCGACTCGACACGGCAGACAGCGTCAAACCAGGCGGTCCGCGAGTATTGTCGCGAGGTTGACGTAAGCCTGGGCCGCGGCGTCGGCGGGACTCCGTACCACTACCGGTTGACCCGCGGCAAAAGCGTCAGCGGTTGCGACAGTGCGTGGAA